>CAMODD010000001.1:0-113941 GCA_946611215.1 uncultured Bacteroidales bacterium
TCGGCTGAACCCTTCCGCCGATGCGGATATAGTCGTTGAACTCTCCCTTGACGGCATTTGATATCGTCACGGTGTCCTTATCCACCCTTAAAGTCTTGTTGTTCGGCCTTGCAATCAGGTAAATCACAAACACCAGCAGCAGCGCTCCCAGCCACCAGGGCAGAGCCTTTTTGGTGAACGCTACGCGCCATCCCGTTTTCTTCTCGATAATCTTATCCATACTCTTTCGTCATGCCCGACCTGATCGGGCATCTCTTATTTATTGGTTAACGTATTCTACTCCATTGTAATAGCGGACCACCGCCTGCTTGATGAGATACTTGAACAGGCTGTTCATCTCATCGGCCTGGGCCCTGAGGTAGTTGTTATTAGCCGTCTGGAACTCCAGCGGGGAAATGAGTCCCTGCTCCAGCTTCTTGAGGTTCAGCGTGTAGGCCTCGGCCTGCACTTCGGCCTTGCGCTGGGCCAGCTCATAAGCCGTGGCGGCACCATCGCGGTCCTGGACAGCCCTGCGCACTTCACTTTCAACATCCCTCCGTTTCTGATCAAGTTCTGCAGTGGCCTTGTCTAAGGCGTGCTGCTTCCGGGAAATCGTGGAATGCCTCATCAGACGGTTCCAAATGGGTATTTGTAGCGACACCTCAACGTACTCTCCCCCGTTGTTCTTAAACTGATTCCAGAACGGCTGCGTAGTGGACCCCTGATAGGTATAGTAACTGGTGCTCCATCCGGCATACAGGCCGATGGAAGGCAGCAGTTGCCACTTGGCGGTACTCAGTTCGCGCCTGGCGTTGAGTGCCTGCCAGGAAGCAATCTTTACGGCCGGATTGTGCTCCAGGGCAAAGTCCACTACGGATTCCGTAGCCACCGGCTCCACCTGCCATACCGGCATGGAGGTGTCAATGTTCAGTTCCTCACCCAACGGCCAGAACATCAGATCGGAGAGTGTCATCTTCTGATCCTGGTACATATTGTAGGTATTCGTCAGATCATACTGGCGGTCTGCGAGGTCGGCCTCCATCTGAATCACGTCGGCGTGTCCTTTCTGTCCCAGCTCTTCCTGACGGCGGGCTTTGGCCAGCGCCTGCTCGGCCACCGCCACCTGCTCCTCATAAACGTCGCAGAGGCGCTTGTAATACACCACGTTGTAGTAGGCTTCCATCACCGCCAGGCAGATATCGGCCTCCACCTGCTTCTCCTGCGAATCGGCAATGAGCATTCCCGTCTTCGAAATCTTGTAGTTGTTAACCGCCTTGAAGCCATCAAAGAGGTCGTACCCTGCACTCACGCCGTAATTGTTGTGGAACGATGTGGTGTTGAAGTACGTATTGGTCTGCGGGTCAATACTGCGGCCAAAGTTATAGTAGGCGTATGTCTGCGCACTGATCTGCGGAGTAAACAGCGCCAGGGCGGCATCCCGCCGGGCAATCTGTGCATCGCCCGCAGCCGCCTGCTGAATACGGACCTTCGTGGAATGGGAGATGGCGTACGCCATGCAATCCTTAAGGGATAAAGTAGCCTGGGCGCTGGCAGGCGCACTCACTGCGGCCGCCAGCCCCATAACTACAGAAATAATGAAAAGGTTTTTCATATCAATACTAATGTTTAACAGTGCCAGTAAGTAACACGCCCTGTGCCAAATTGCCAATATCCTGGTTTTCAATACGTTTACACATAACAAAGGAGTGTAAAGTCTGTAAATCTTTACACTCCCTTTACACTTTTCTTTACAACCACCTACCGGAATCTGAGCTCAAAGACCGTCTGGTTAACGTCGCTACGGAGCAGCTCAATGGAGCCGTTGTGATTCCGCATAATCTGCCGGGAAATGGACAGGCCAATACCGGAGCCTTCTTTCTTCGTGGTATAGAAAGGAATGAAAATCTGCTCCTGGGCAGAGACCGGGATGGGCTCGCCGTCGTTGACAACGTCAATGACAACTTCATCATCCTTTCCCATCCGGGCCGATATGTCAATATGCCTGGCACCCGCCTGCAGCGCATTCTTGATGAGGTTGATCAGAATCTGGGAAATCTGGCCTTCATCGGCATAGACCATCAGGTCTTCCTCTTCCGGACGGTACTCACAGGTTGCCCCGCAGGAGGCGGCATATTCACGGTTGAGGCCGATGACACTGTCCATGAGTTCCTGAAGATCCAGGGCCTTCCGTATAGGTTTAGCCACACCGGAGAGCTGGCGGTAGGTCTGGACAAAGCCAATCAGATTCTTGGATGAGTCGGAAATGGTCTCCAGCCCCGCTTTGATGTCCAGTTCACTATGGCCGTTCTCATCGACGGACTTGGCCATCGCGTCGGACAGCGAAGCGATGGGAGACACCGTATTCATGATCTCGTGGGTGAGTACGCGGATGAGCTTGGTCCAGGAATCCTGCTCGTGGGCCTGGCGCTGCTTCTCGAAGATGGTGCGGATTCGGTTCAGGGTGCGGTTGAACTTGTTCTTGTCCTGAAAGCGGAAATTCAGTTCCCCGTCCTCCAGGGCATCCATCATATAGGCCACCTTCCTGATATCTTTCCGGCGCGTACGGACCGTCGCAATCACCGCCACCACAATGGCAACGATAATGGCAACACCCATGATATGCCAGAGGGTGAAGGTCATAACCCGTACTTTTTCAGTTTGGCGTACAGCGTGGGACGGCTCACGCCCAGCATCTTGGCGGCCGCGGAGATATTGCCATTCGTGCGGTCCATCGCCTGGCGGATCAGCCTTTCCTCCTCTGCATCACTTACCGCCTTGATGGTAGTGCCGACCGCCTTAGCCGCCTGCTCCAACTGAATATCCTTCGCCGTCAGTTCATTGCCATCAGAAAGGATCACCGCTTTCTCGATGCAGTTCTGCAGCTCGCGGATATTGCCGCTCCAGCGGTGCGCCTCCAGCGCCTGCCGGGCCGATGCATCCAGCCCTTCGAGCGCCCGGTGGTACTTCTGCGCAAATCCTTCGAGGAAGCGCTCGGCCAGAGGGACAATGTCTTCCCGCCTCTCCCGGAGCGGCGGCAGGGCGATATGGACGGTGTTGATCCGGTAATAGAGGTCCTCGCGGAAACGGCCTTCGCGCACCAGCTGCTCCAGGTCCATATTGGTAGCACAGATGAGCCGGATATTGACAGGCCGGGATTCATTGCCGCCAACCCTTACGATGCTCCGGCTCTGGATGGCACGCAGCAGCTTTGCCTGCAGGTGCGGGGGGATATTGCCAATTTCATCGAGGAAGAGCGTACCTCCGTCAGCTTGCTCAAATTTGCCCGCATGGTCTGTATGCGCGTCGGTGAAAGCGCCCTTGACATGTCCAAAGAGTTCGCTCTCGAAAAGGGTCTCGGTGATGGCCCCCGCGTCGACGGCCACCATCGGCTTGCCGCTCCGAAGACTGCGCGCATGAATCTCCCGTGCCAGGACATCCTTTCCGGTTCCGTTCTCGCCGGTGATGAGGACGGTGGCATCGGTAGGTGCAATCTTATCCAGCGTTTTACGGATGGCTTCCATCGGCCTGGAAGAGCCCCAGAACATCTGGCTTTCTGCCGTCATGGCCTGCTCCGACCGGGCATCACGCTTCATCGCCTTCCGGGCTTTATCCCGGGCTGCCGTGAGCACCTCGATCAGTTTGTCATTGTCCCACGGCTTCACAATGAAATCAAAGGCCCCGCGCTTCATCCCCTCAACAGCCAGCTGGATATCGGCATAGGCGGTAAAGAGCACCACCTCCACATCCGGAGCCATCTTCTTGATCTCTCCGGTCCAGTAGAGGCCCTCGTTGCCCGTGTTGATGCTGGTGTTGAAGTTCATGTCAAGGAGCACCACGTCCGGACGGAAACTCTCCAGCGAGCTCACGAGCGTGGACGGCGAAGGAATTGCCTCCACTTCAGTGAAGTACATCGGAAGCAGGATCTTCAGCGCATTGCGGATGCCTGCATTATCGTCCACAACCAGTATTTTTCCTTTCTTTACAGCCATAGCGCGCCAAAGTTACATCTTTTTTGTCAGATGACAAGTAGCTGCCGCCCTGTGCCGGGTATCAATCGGCACAAGGCGGCAGTCACTGAATATACATCTCTACCGGATTACCGTAGCGTCGCGGTCCGGGCCGACAGAGATGATGGAGATGCGGCACTTGGTCTCGGACTCAATATAGGCGATGTACTCCTTGAAAGCCTCCGGGAAGTCCTCGAACTTGCGAAGACCGCTGATGGGGGTCTTCCAGCCGGGGAATTCCTTGTAGACGGGAGTAGCGTTCCTGCCGCCGTCGTAGGGGAAACGGCTGGTGGTTTTGCCGTTCTCCTCATAGGCCACAGCCACCTTAATGGTGTCGAAGGTGTCCAGAACGTCGGATTTCATCATGATGAGGTCTGTGACGCCGTTCATCATGACGGTGTACTTGAGGGCTACCATGTCCAGCCAGCCGGTGCGGCGGGGACGGCCGGTGGTGGCGCCGTATTCGTGGCCGATGGCACGGAGCTTCTCGCCGTCCTCGTCAAAGAGTTCGGTGGGGAAAGGACCGCTGCCTACGCGGGTGCAGTAGGCTTTGAAGATGCCGTAAACCTTGCCTACGCGGGAAGGGGCCACACCCAGGCCGGTGCAGACGCCAGCGCTGAGAGTATTGGAAGAAGTGACGTAGGGGTAGGTGCCGAAGTCAATGTCCAGGAGGGAGCCCTGGGCGCCCTCGGCCAGGATGGGCGTGCCGGCTTCGAGGGCTTCGTTCACGTACACCTCGGTGTCGATGAAGGGGAAGCGCCTGAGCTGCTCCACGGCCTGGAACCACTGTTTCTCGTACTCTTCGAAGTTGAACGGGGACTCGAAGGGAGGGTACTGCTTGAGCAGCTGGCAGTGACGCTCCTTATGGGCCTCGTAGAGGGACAGGAAGTTCTCCTGGAGGATGTCACCCACGCGAAGGCCGCCCCGGCCGGTTTTGTCGGCATAGGCGGGGCCGATGCCCTTGAGGGTAGAGCCAATCTTGGCTTTGCCCATGGCGCTTTCGCTGGCAGCATCCAGGGAGCGGTGGGTGGGAAGGATGAGGTGGGCGCGCTTGGAGATGACCAGTTTGCCGCTTACGTCAATGCCCCGTTTCTCGATGGCGGAGATTTCCTCCATGAGGATGACGGGATCCATGACGACGCCGTTACCAATAACATTAACGGTACCTTCGCGGAATATACCGGAGGGTACCGTGTGCAGTACAAAGCTGTCTCCGTCGAAGACCAGCGAGTGACCGGCGTTAGGGCCGCCCTGGAAACGGGCAACCACCTTGTAGGACGGCGTGAGCACGTCCACAACCTTACCTTTGCCCTCGTCCCCCCACTGGAGTCCGAGAACTACGTCAAGTTTTTTTTGTTCCATGAATTGTTAAAAAGGGTTACACTACTCACGTGCACAAATTTAGCAAAAAGCTTGCAGAAAGAGAAAAAATATTTTTATTATTTGTATCTTTGTTACTGCTAACCCATCCTGCTATGAATCCGAAAGAACCTTTTGTCATTACCATCAGCCGTGAAATTGGCTCCGGCGGTCGCACCATAGGACGCATCCTGTCCCAGAAACTCCATACTCTCTACTTTGACAAGGACCTCATCCATTCGCTGGAGGAAAGGTTCAACCTCACCGCATCCGGCATAGAAAAGCTCAAGGCCCAGAAGAAGAACTGGCTGTCAGAGTTTATCCAGTTCGTGACACCCATGCCGTCGGCCAAGACGCTTGGCGTGGACTCCAGCTTCACTCACGAGTTCCGCATTGACGTCACCCCCGACGATATCTATAAGGCCGAGACCGAAATCCTTAAGGAACTGGCCCGGGAAGGCTCCTGCATCATAGCGGGCCGCTCCGGTTTCCATGTGCTCAAGGACCATCCCAACCATCTGCACGTTTTCATCACCGCCTCGCTGGAAAACCGCATCAAGCGCGTGATGAACAAGCAGTGCCTCAACCGGGAGCAGGCCGTCAAACTCATCGAAGGCATTGACAAGGCCCGAGAAAACTACATTCAGCGCTACACCGGCACCAGCCGCTATGACGCCCGCCACTATGACCTTGTCATCAATGTAGACGGGCACAGCGAAGAAGAGATCGCGGACCTTATCCTGTCTTACATCGGCTACTGAATCCCCACGCGGGAGAAGATGCCGTCTACGTTCTTGAAGTAGTAGTCCAGCGTGAAGCAGCCGTCCAGTTCTTCCTGGGAAAGCCTGCCCATCACATCGGCCGATGCTTCAAGAAGCGTCTTGTAGTCCTTGTTATTGGTCCAGGCCTCCATGGCGATGGGCTGTACGGTGTCGTAGGCAGCCTCGCGGGAAAGGCCCTTGGCAATGAGGGCGTTCATCACGCGCTGGGCGAAGATGACTCCGCGGGTGCGGTAGATGTTGGCCAGCATGGTCTCGGGATACACCACCAGATTCTCCAGGATGCCCTTGAAACGGGTGAGCATGTAATCCAGAAGCTCGGTGGCGTCCGGAAGCACGATGCGCTCGGTGCTGGAGTGGGATATGTCTCTCTCATGCCAAAGAGCTACATTCTCATAGGCGGTAACCATATATCCGCGCATTACGCGCGCGCACCCGCATATATTCTCGGAGGAGATGGGATTGCGTTTGTGCGGCATGGCGCTGGATCCCTTCTGGCCCTTGCGGAAAGCTTCCTCCACTTCGCGCACCTCTGTGCGCTGGAGATTGCGAACCTCAAAAGCCATCTGCTCCAGAGTGGCTGCAATAAGAGCCAGGGCACCCAAATAGCAGGCGTGGCGGTCCCGCTGCAGCACCTGCGTGGAGATAGCGGCCGATTCAATGCCCAGCTTCTCGCACACATAGTCCTGGATGAACGGAGGAATATTGGCAAAGTTGCCCACGGCGCCGCTCATCTTGCCGGCCTCCACATGGGCGGCGGCATAGTTGAAACGCTCCATGTTGCGCTTCATTTCCTCATACCACAGGGCCCACTTGAGGCCGAAGCTGGTAATGTCGGCGTGGATACCGTGCGTACGGCCGATGCAGGGAGTTGCCTTGAACTCCAGCGCCCGGCGGCGCAGCACTTCCATGAACTCCTCCAGGTCCTTGCGCAGGATGGCATTGGCCTGCTTGAGAAGATAGCCATTGGCCGTATCCACCACGTCGGTGGACGTAAGGCCGTAATGCACCCACTTGCGCTCCTCTCCGAGGCTCTCGCTCACGGCACGGGTGAAAGCCACCACGTCGTGACGGGTCTGCTCTTCGATTTCGCGGATGCGGGAAACTTCAAAGCGGGCATTGGCGCGAATCTTCTCCACATCCTCCGCGGGAATCACGCCCAGCTTGCTCCATGCCTCGCAGGAGAGGGTTTCCACCTCCAGGTAGGCGCCAAACTTGTTTTCTTCGGTCCAGACGTCCCGCATTACCTTGCGGGAATAACGCTCGATCATGCTTTACTTGTTTTGAAGGAATTTCAGGATATTGGCCTCGATACGGGCATTCACGTTGTCGCACTCTTCCTTCTGGAAAGGCGTGTCGCTCAGCTGCTCATAGAGCTCGATGTAGCGGTCGGTGATACCGTTCACCACCTCCGGCGTCATCTCGGGAACCTTCTGTCCGGTCTGGCCCTGGAAACCATTTGCCATGAGCCACTCACGTACAAACTCCTTGGAGAGCTGCTTCTGGTGCTCGCCTTTGGCAAGGCGCTCTTCGTAGCCCTCTGCATAGAAGTAGCGGGAAGAATCCGGCGTATGGATCTCATCCATGAGGATAATCTGGCCGTCTTTCTTGCCAAACTCATACTTGGTATCTACCAGGATGAGGCCTTTCTTGGCAGCAATCTCGGTTCCCCGCTGGAAGAGAGCCAGCGTGTATTTCTCCAGCTGCTCATATTCATCGGCGGGAACGATGCCGCGGGCGATGATCTCCTCCTTGCTGATATCCTCGTCGTGGCCTTCGGCAGCTTTGGTGGTAGGAGTGATGATGGGCTGGGGCAGCTTCTGGTTCTCCTTGAGGCCCTCGGGGAGGGTGACGCCGCAGAGCGTACGCCTACCGGCCTTGTACTCACGCCAGGCGTGACCGGCCAGATAACCGCGCACCACCATCTCCACCTTATAGGGTTCGCAGCGCCAGCCGATGGTAACCATCGGGTCCGGCACTGCCACCTTCCAGTTGGGAAGGATGTCGGCGGTAAGATCCAGGAACTGGGCGGCCAGCTGGTTGAGCACCTGGCCCTTGGAAGGAATGCCCTCGGGGAGTACCACATCGAAGGCGGAAATACGGTCGGTGGCTACCATGACCAGGTAACCACTTTGCAGGGAGTAAACATCACGAACCTTTCCCGTGTACTTGGACAGTTGACCGGGAAGGATGAAATCAGTTTTGACAACGGCTTTCATAGGTAAGAATTGTAAGCCACAAAGTTATAACCCTATTCGATTTAAAGCAAGTATTTTTCTAAAATTCTTTATTAACATGAAAATGTTAACAAAAATAAAGCGCAAGATGCTTGTAAGTTTCGCCTTCGCGTTGTAACTTTGCAATCTAGTTTTTAGTAGTTATCTCTAACCGGACCCTTACAATGAAAGTAGCCGTAATCATGGGCAGCGCCAGTGACTGGGATGTCATGTCACCGTGCTGTGCCACGCTGGAACAGTTTGGTATCCCTTACGAAAAACGCGTGCTCAGCGCCCACCGAAACCCCGGCCCCCTGGCAGACTACATCAAGTCCCTGCCGGAGAAAGGATGCCAGATTATCATTGCCGGCGCCGGAGGGGCGGCCCACCTGCCAGGAGTCATCGCCGCCTACACCACGCTCCCCGTCATCGGTGTGCCGGTGAAGTCCAAAGCGCTGAATGGCCTGGATTCCCTCCTGTCCATCGTGCAAATGCCCTCAGGGATACCGGTTGCCACCATGGCCATCGACGGATCCAAAAACGCGGCCCTCTATGCGGTCTCCATCCTGGCCCTCCAGGACAATCATCTGGCGCAGCAGCTCCAGCAGTTCCGCAAGGACCAGTCCGACAAAGTGCTCAATACCGTAATATAATATAATGCCCACCACGCCTACGCGCCGGTGGGCAAACTTTTTTTCTAAAATGACTAAGAGACTGTTTGTAGAAAAACGTGAAGCCTTCCGGGTAGAAGCTTCCAGCCTGCTCAAAGACTTCAACGAGAACCTGTCCCTGAACTTGCGTTCCCTGCGTCTGGTGAACGTGTACGACCTCTTTGGCTTCTCCGAAGACCTGGTAGAGAAAAGCCGCTACAGCGTATTCGGAGAAAAAGCCACGGACCTCGTAACCGACGCGTTCCCCCTGGAAGGAAGCAAATATCTGGCTGTGGAGTACCTGCCCGGCCAGTTTGACCAGCGCGCCTCGTCGGCCGTCGATTGCGTTCACCTGATTGAACCCGGCGCCGATATCCGCATCAAGAGCGCCCGCCTCCTCGTATTCGACGGCAGCGTGAGCGACGAGACCATCGAGCGCATCGCCGCCTACTTCATCAACCCCGTCGAATGTCGCCGCAAAGACCTCTCCGTCATCCAGGAGAGCGAGCAGGCCAGCGTGAAGCCCGTGGAGCAGTTCCCCGGCTTCACCAGCATGCCGGCCTCCGAGTACGGCGCCTTCTGCAAGGAGAAAGGTCTCGCGATGAATGCCGATGACCTGGCCTGCGTCGCCCGGTACTTCCGTTCCGAGGGCCGCGAGCCTTCCGGCACCGAGCTCCGCATCCTGGACACCTACTGGAGCGACCACTGCCGCCACACCACTTTCACCTCAACCCTGGAGGAAATCAAGGTGGACGAGTCGTTCATCAAGGCCGATATCGAGGCCTCCCTCGCCCTCGTCGCCCGGATGAGAAAGGACCTCGGGCGCGAGAAAAAGAACCTCTGCCTGATGGAGCTCGCCACCATCGGCGCGCGCTACCTTAAATCCAAAGGTCTCCTGGAAGACCTGGAGCAGAGCGAAGAAAACAATGCCTGCAGCGTCTTTGTCACCGTGGACGTGGACGGAGTCGACGAACAGTGGCTCCTGCAGTTCAAGAACGAAACCCACAATCACCCCACCGAGATTGAGCCTTTCGGCGGCGCAGCCACCTGCCTGGGCGGTGCCATCCGTGACCCTCTCTCGGGCCGTGCCTACGTATATCAGGCCATGCGCGTGACCGGTGCCGGCGACATCACCGCCAAGGTGGCCGATACCATCCCCGGCAAGCTCCCCCAGCGCATGATTTCCCACAAGGCCGCCGAGGGCTATTCCAGCTACGGCAACCAGATTGGCCTGGCCACCACGCACGTGCGTGAAATTTACTCCGAAGGCTACACCGCCAAGCGCATGGAGATTGGCGCCGTGGTAGGTGCCGTGAAGGCATCGGCCGTCCGCCGCGAATCCCCCGCTCCCGGAGACGTGATCCTCCTCCTGGGAGGCCGCACCGGCCGCGACGGCATTGGCGGAGCCACCGGTTCCTCCAAACAGCACACCGAGTCTTCCCTCGAGACCTGCGGCAGCGAAGTGCAGAAGGGCAACGCCCCCGAGGAGCGCCAGCTCCAGCGCCTGTTCCGCCGTCCGGAGGTCACCCGCCTCATCAAGAAGTCCAACGACTTCGGCGCCGGCGGCGTGAGCGTAGCCATCGGCGAACTGGCCCCCGGCCTGGACATCTATCTGGACCGTGTACCCGTGAAATATGCCGGCCTCAACGCCACGGAACTCGCCATCAGCGAATCCCAGGAGCGCATGGCCGTCGTGGTGGAAGCCGCAGACAAGGAAAAATTCCAGGAGCTCTGCGCCCTGGACAATATAGAAGTAACGCACGTGGCCGATGTCACCGGCACGGGCCGCATGCGCATGTTCCACCACGGAGAGAAAGTATGCGACCTTTCCCGCGAGTTCATCGACAGCGCCGGCGCGCAGCACTTCGCCAGCGCCACCATCGGCGCAGTGGAAAACTGCAATCCCTTCGAGAAAAAGGTGGAAGGCGCCTCCCTCCAGGAAAAGATGGAGAAGGTGATGGGCAGCGCCAACGTCGCTTCCCAGAAGGGCCTGGTGGAAATGTTCGACTCCACCATCGGCCGGTCCACCGTCCTCATGCCCTACGGCGGGAAACGCCAGGCCACCGAGACGCAGGTCTCCGTGCAGAAGCTTCCCGTAGACGGCTACACCAACACCGCCAGCGTCATGGCCTTCGGCTACAACCCCGACCTTGCCCTCTGGAGCCCCTATCACAGCGCCGCCTATGCGGTGGTGGAAGCCTGCACCAAGGTGGCTGCATCGGGCGCCGACTGGAGCGGCATGCGCTTTTCCTACCAGGAGTACTTCGAGAGAATGACGCAGGATCCCCACACCTGGGGCAAGCCCCTCGCCGCCCTCCTCGGCACCGTGAAGATGCAGGAGGCCCTGGGACTTCCGTCCATCGGCGGAAAGGATTCCATGAGCGGCACCTTCGAGCACATCCACGTGCCGCCTACCCTGGTGGCCTTCGGCATCACCACCGTGGACGCCCGTGAGGTCATTTCCCCGGAATTCAAGAAAGCCGGCAACAGGATTTATCTCCTCAGGCACACCCCGAAGGCCGATTTCATGCCCGACACCGACAAGCTCAAGGCAGGCTGGAACTGGCTGCGAAGCCAGATCAAGGCCGGCAAGGTGGTATCGGCCTGGTCCCTCAGCTACGGCGGCGTGGCCGAGGCCCTCGTGAAGATGTCCATGGGCAACGCCCTCGGCGTCAACGTCCGCTTCCCCGAGGAAGAGCTCTTCTCCCTCAGCTACGGCTCCGTGGTCATGGAAGCCACCGAGGCCCTCGAAGGCGCGCAGCTTCTGGGAGAAGTGACGGCCGATGGCATCACCATCAACGGCACCACCCTTCCGCTCAAGAAACTGGAAGAGGCTTATGAAGGCCGATACTGCGGAAACTACCCGCCCCGGGTGAAGCCCGCCTTCGACGAGCCCGTTCCCGCTGTGAAGCCCGAGGCTTTTGACAAAGCCAACCTGGTATATCCCGGCGCCCCCGTGGAGCATCCCGTCGTGTGCCTCCCCATCTTCCCGGGCAGCAACTGCGACTACGACACTGCCAAGGCCTTCCGCAAGGCCGGCGCCGAGGTACGTCCCTTCGTATTCCGCAACCTCACCGGAGAAGACGTGCTGCGTTCCATTGACGAGCTCTCCCGGCGCATTGGCGAATCCCATATCCTGGCCTTCTGCGGCGGCTTCTCCTCCGGAGACGAGCCCGACGGCAGCGGCAAGTTCATCGCCAGCGTCATCTGCAACGAGAAGGTCAGCAAGGCCATCGCCGGGCTCCAGGAGCGCGGCGGCCTCATCCTGGGCATCTGCAACGGCTTCCAGGCCCTCGTCAAGAGCGGTCTCCTGCCCTACGGCAAGGCCGGCTGCGTCACCCCCGACTCCCCCACCCTCTTCCGCAACGACATCAACCGCCACATTTCCCTCATCGCCCGTACGCAGGTAGCCTCCCTGAATTCCCCCTGGCTCGCCGGAATGCAGGAAGGAGACGAGTTCAGCATTGCCTTCAGCCACGGCGAAGGCAAGTTCGTGGTGAACGAGGAGCTCGCGAAAGAACTCTTTGCCAAGGGGCAGGTGGCCTTCCGCTACCTGGACAACCCCAACGGCTCCTACTATGACATTGAAGGCGTCCTGAGCCCCGACGGCCACATCCTCGGCAAGATGGGACACAGCGAACGCTACGAAGACAACCTGTTTAAAAACATCAGCGGCAACTGCCGGCAGCCCCTGTTCGACAACGCCGTCCACTATTTCAGAAAAGACCGATGAAAAACGAACTTATCTTCGAAGGAAACGAGAAAAAGGTGTTCGCCACCGACAATCCCCACCAGGTGATCTTCCATTACACCGACGTAACGGTGGCGTACAACAACGTCAAACGCGCCCGGCTGCGCCGGAAGGGAATCTTCAGCAACAAGATTTCGGCTTTCCTCCTCGGCTACCTCAACAGCTGCGGAATCCCCACGCACTTCATCGAGCTCCTGGACGAGCGCGAGCAGCTGTGCCGCAAGATTGAGCTCATCCCCCTGGAGGTCTCCGTGCACTACCGCATGGCCGGGACCCTGGCTGCCAAACTGGGTGTGGAAGACGGCTTCAAACCCGCCAACACCATCACGGACCTTTGCTACAACAACGACGAGCTGGGAGATCCGCTGGTGAACAGCGACCAGGCCGTCGCCCTGGGCCTTGCCACCTACGAGGAACTGGAGAAGATGTTCTCCATGGCCAAGCGCTCGGCAGAGCTTCTGAAGGAGCTCCTGCACAAAGTGGGCATCGAGCTCGTGGACGCCAAGTTCGAGTTTGGCCGCGCCTCCGACACCGGCGAAATCATCATCTCCGACGAGATTAGCCCCGACACCTGCCGCATGTGGGACGAGGCTACCGGCGAGCGCCTGGACAAGGACCGCTTCCGCCTGGACCTCGGGGAAGTCATTCCCGCCTATTCCAAAGTACTTGACAAATTAGAAACCTTATAAGCGATGGGAGTTCTTGCTGTATATGGCGTCAAAGACGCCGCAGCCCATATCTATTACGGCCTTCACAACCTTCAGCACCGCGGACAGGAAGGCGGCGGCATTGCCACCTTCGGGGAAGACGGAGCATACTACCGTTACAGGGGCCTGGGTCTTCTGAGCGAAATCTTCACCAACGGTGAAGTCAAAACGCTCAAGGGCAGCCTGGGCATTGGCAGCGTCAAATATGCCAACGCCTCCAAGGGCGGTCTGGACAACGTGGAGCCCCTTTTCTTCCATCACTTCAGCGGAGACTTCGCCGTGGCGGCCGACGGTAACGTGGTCAACTCCCGCCAGCTGGCCACCTACCTCGAAAAACGCGGCACCATCTTCCAGACCGGTACCGACAGCGAGGTCCTGGCCCACCTGATCAAGAAGAACGCCGGCGAAGACCGTATTGTGAACATTGTCAAGGCCCTCAACATGATGGAAGGCGGATTCGCCTTTGTCATCATGACACCCAACCGCATTTATGCCGCCCGTGACAAGCACGGCATCAAGCCCCTGTGCCTGGGCAAGCTGGGAGACGGCTATGTGGTAGCCAGCGAATCCTGCGCCTTCAACATCATGGGAGCCGAGTTCCTGCGCGACGTAAAGCCCGGCGAGATTGTCTCCCTGGACAGCCACGGCATCCGAAGCACCCTTTTCTCCCGCTTCAGCCGCCACCGCATGTGCGCAATGGAGTACATCTACTTCGCGCGCCCCGACAGCGACATTGACGGTTGCAACGTACACGCCTACCGCAAGGAGGCCGGCCGCCGGCTCTACCGCGAGTGCCCCGTAGAGGCCGATATCGTGGTGGGCGTGCCGGAATCCAGCCTGAGCGCGGCCATGGGCTATGCCGAGGAAAGCGGCATTCCCTACGAAATGGGCCTTGTGAAGCACAAATATGTGGGCCGAACCTTTATCCAGCCCGTACAGTCCATGCGCGAACTGGGCGTAAAGATGAAGCTCTCCCCCGTGCAGAGCATCGTAAGCGGCAAACGCATCGTGCTGGTGGACGACTCCATCGTGCGCGGCACCACTTCCCTCAAGATTGTGAAGCTGCTCCGCGAAGCCGGCGCCACCGAGGTGCACGTGCGCATCGCCAGCCCCATGATGAAGTACACCTGCCACTACGGCGTAGACACCTCCACCCCCGAGGAGCTGCTGTGCTCCCACCGTACGCTGGAGGAAGCCTGCGAAGCCATCGGCGCCGACTCTCTTGGCTACCTGAGCCCCGAGAGCACCCGCGACTCCTGCTTTGGCTGCGCCGACCCCTGCCAGGCCTGCTTTACGGGCGAATATCCCACCCTCCTTTATGACGAATCCAATACCGAAGAATAAAATATGGCAAAATCTTATCAGCAGTCCGGCGTAAACCTGGAAGCCGGATATGAAGTAGTGCGGCGCATCAAGCAGCACGTGGCATCCACCTCCCGCAAGGGCTCCATGGGCAACATCGGCTCGTTTGGCGGCATGTTCGACCTGTCGGCCCTTAACATAAAGGAGCCGGTCCTTGTGAGCGGCACTGACGGCGTGGGCACCAAACTCAAGATTGCCTTTGCCATGGACAAGCATGACACCATTGGTATCGATGCTGTGGCCATGTGCGTGAACGACGTCCTGGCCCAGGGCGCCGAACCCCTCTTTTTCCTGGACTATGTAGCCCTGGGGCACAACATTCCCGCCAAGGTGGAAGCCATCGTAGCGGGTGTGGCCGAAGGTTGCCGCCAGGCCGGCTGCGCGCTGGTGGGCGGCGAGACCGCGGAGATGCCCGGCATGTACGAGGACGGCGAGTATGACATCGCCGGCTACACCACGGGCGTGGTGGAAAAATCCAAGCTCATCGACGGCTCCAAGGTAAAGGTGGGAGACGTGCTCGTTGCCGTCGCCTCCAGCGGCGTCCACTCCAACGGCTTCTCGCTGGTGAGAAAGATTGTGGCCGATGCCGGTCTCAAGTACACCGACGAGATTCCCGAATTCGGCGGACGCAAGCTGGGAGAGGTGCTCCTCACCCCTACCAAGATTTATGTAAAGCAGATGCTGGATGTGATTGCCCAGTGCGATGTTCACGGAGTGGCCCACATTACCGGCGGCGGCTTCGATGAGAACATTCCCCGCGTGTTGCAGCCCGGCCAGGGCCTGGAAATCCACGAAGGCACCTGGGAAATCCTTCCGGTCTTCCGGATGCTGGAGAAATGGGGCAACGTTCCTCACCGCGAGATGTTCAACATCTTCAACATGGGCGTAGGCATGATTGCCGTCATGGATGAGGCCGATGCCGCCAAAGCCATCGCCATCCTGGAGTCCCACGGAGAGAAGGCCACTGTCATCGGCAAGGTCACCGACAAGGAAGGCGTCAACATCATCCTTCAGTAATGTCATTCTGAACGAAGTGAAGAATCTCGCCATTTTTGCCAGCGGAACCGGCACCAATTTCACCGCCATCGCCGCAGCCTGCGCCCGGAAGGAACTGGATGCGCGGGTGGTGCTGCTGGTGTGCGACAAGCCGGGGGCTCCGGTCCTTCAGCGGGCCCGCGAGTTCGGCGTGCCGGCCTTCGTCTTTAACCCGAAGGAATACTCCGACAAGGCCGCCTATGAGGCGGAAATCGTAAAAAGGCTGGATGCCCTGGAGGTAGACCTCGTGTGCCTGGCCGGCTATATGCGCATTGTGGGAGAAACCCTCCTCAGCGCCTACGAAGGCCGTATCATCAACACCCACCCCGCCCTGCTGCCTTCCTTCAAGGGAGCGCACGCCATCGAGGAAGCCGTGGCCTACGGCGTCAAGGTGTACGGCTTCACCATCCACTGGGTGAGCGCCGAACTGGACGGAGGAAAGATCATCGCCCAGCGCGCCTTCCCCTATGAAGGTTCCGACCCCGAAGAGGTGCGCCGCATCGGCCAGCCTATCGAACATGAATTATATGTACAAACCATAAAACAACTGTTATGAGAGCGTTAGTTAGTGTAAGCGACAAAAACGGTCTGGTGCCCTTCGTGAAGGGCCTTGTAGACCTTGGCTGGGAAATCATCGCCACGGGCGGTACCCAGAAACTGCTGGAATCCGAGGGCGTGAAGACCATCGGCATCAGCGAAGTGACCGGATTCCCGGAAATCTGCGACGGACGTGTCAAGACCCTTCACCCGAAGGTACACGGCGGCATCCTGGCCCGCCGCGACGTCCCCGCACACATGCAGACCCTGAAGGAGAACGGCATCGAGACCATCGAGCTCGTGTGCGTAAACCTCTATCCCTTCAAGCAGACCATTGCCAAGGAGGGTGTCACCCTGGCCGATGCCATCGAGAACATCGACATCGGCGGTCCGTCCATGGTGCGCAGCGCCGCCAAGAACTGGAAGGACGTGACCATCGTGTGCGACCCTGCCGACTACGATACCGTCCTGGAAGAGCTCAAGGCTAACGGTAAGACTTCCGACGAGACCCGCCTGAAGCTCTCTGCCAAGGCCTATACCCACACGGCCGAGTACGATGCCTGCATCGCCACCTATATGAGAAAGGCGGCCGGCCTCAATGAAAAACTCTTCCTGGAGTACGACCTCAAGCAGGGCCTCCGCTACGGCGAGAACCCGCACCAGAGCGCCAACTTCTACGCCGCCCTGGAACCCGTCCCGTTCTCCCTGGCCTTCGCCGAGCAGATCCAGGGCAAGGAACTCTCCTACAACAATATTCAGGACGCCAACGCCGCCCTCAACGTGCTGCGTGACTTCGAGGAGCCTTTCTGCGTAGCCCTCAAGCACATGAACCCCTGCGGCGCCGCCGTGGGCAAGACCATCGAGGAAGCCTGGCAGGCCGCTTATGAGGCCGACAAGGTGAGCATCTACGGTGGTATCGTGGGTGTGAACCGCACCCTCACCGCCGAGGTCGCCATGGGCATGAAGCCCATCTTCCTGGAAATTGTGATTGCTCCCGACTATACTCCCGAGGCCCTCGAAATCCTGTCGGCCAAGAAGAACCTCCGCGTGATGAAGGTGGACATGACCCGCACCGGCGCTCCCGTCGCCCAGTACATCAGCGTGAACGGCGGCCTGCTGGCTCAGCAGCTGGACACCCAGGTGGAGACCGTTTCTCCTGAGATGTGCGTCACAAAGGCAGAGCCCACCCAGGCTCAGCTCGTCGACGCCAATTTTGGCTGGAAGATCGTGAAGCACGTCAAGTCCAACGCTATTGCCGTGGTGAAGGACAACCACACCATCGGCATCGGCGCCGGTCAGACCAACCGCGTAGGATCGGCCCTCATCGCCCTGGAAGAGGCCAAGAACGCCGGTTTCACGGAAGGTCTTGTCCTGGCTTCCGACGGCTTCCTGCCCTTCGACGACACCGTGGCCCTGGCCGCCAAGTACGGCGTCACCACCATCGTGCAGCCCGGCGGCAGCATCCGTGACGAGGACGCCATCAAGAAGGCCGACGAACTGGGCATCTGCATGCTCTTCACCGGCGTAAGACACTTCAAGCATTGATGCGCGCATCAATGCTTGAAAAACTTCGTTTAATTACCCCCACCCGAAACCCCTCCCCTTGGGGGAGGGACTTAAAGTAAGGTAAATAGTTTAATCATATGGGTTTAGTTTATCCTCTCCCTTCACAGAACAAGACGGTCCAGGGTAAGGAAATCCAGCTGGAGGACCTGCTTGGGAAAACCGTTCTGGTTATCGGCGGCGGCGGACGGGAGCATGCCATTGTGGATGCTCTCTCCCGCAGCCCGCAGGTGAGCAAAATCTACTGCGCCCCCGGCAATGCCGGAATCGGAAGCCAGGCGTTCAACGTGAACCTCAAGGATACCGACGTGGAAGGTCTCAAAGCTTTTGCCATAGAGAACCAGGTAGACCTTACCGTCGTGGGTCCCGAGGCAGCGCTGGCAGCCGGTATCGTGGATGCTTTCCGCGCCGCCGGACTCAAGATCTTCGGCCACACGCAGGCCGCTACCGCCATCGAGAGCTCCAAGGAGTTTGCGAAGAAACTCATGGACAAGTACGGCATCCCCACGGCCGGCTACCGCAGTTTCACGGACTATGAGGAGGCGCTCGCCTATGTATCGGCCCGTCCTTTCCCAGCCGTACTCAAATACGACGGCCTGGCCGCCGGCAAAGGCGTCGTCATCGCGCAGGACCTGGAAGAAGCCCGGGCCGCCCTTTCCGACATGCTCCTGGACCATTCCTTCGGCCAGGGCAAAGTGGTGGTGGAAGACTTCCTCACCGGACCGGAGTTCTCCTTCCTTTGCTTTGTAGATGGAGAGCGTGTGTACCCGATGCCCCTTTCCCAGGACCACAAGCGTGCCTTCGACGGCGACAAAGGTCCCAACACGGGCGGCATGGGCGCCTACACCGGCCTTCCCTTCATCACGGAGGAGGACAAGGAGTTTGCCCGCAAGGAAATCCTCTGCAAAGCGGCTCAGGCCATGGTTTCCGAAGGCCTTCCCCTTTCCGGCGTGCTCTACGGCGGACTCATGAAGACCCCGCAGGGAATCAAGGTCATCGAGTTCAACGCCCGCTTCGGAGACCCCGAGACGGAGGTTGTACTGCCCCGCCTGGAGAGCGACATCTACGACATCTTTGAAGGAGTAGCCACCGGACGCAAACTGGAATCCCCGGTTTGGGCCGACGGTGTCACGCTGGGCGTAGTGCTGGCCTCAAAGGGTTATCCCGGCCACTATGAGAAGGGCTTTGCCATCGGCGGCCTGGACCAGGTGGATGCGCAGGTGTACCACATGGGAACCGCCGTCAAGGAGGGCCAGGTGATCACCTCCGGCGGCCGCGTGCTCATGGTCGTAAGCAGCGGAAAGGACCTCGCTGATGCCCGTGAGAAAGTGTACTCAGAGGTTCGCAAAATCTCCTGCGACAACCTCTTTTACAGAAACGACATTGCACATTTAGCATTTGAGAAGATATGATTATTGACGGAAAAGCATTAAGTCAAGTAGTCAAGGACGAGGTAAAGGCCGAAGTGCCCGTCCTCGAGGCCAAGTACGGCCGCAAGCCCTGCCTGGTGGTCATCATCGTGGGTGAGAACCCCGCCAGCCAGGTATATGTCCGCAACAAAGTGAAGGCCGCCGCCTACACCGGCATGGAGTCCAAGCTGGTGGAACTACCGGCCGACATCTCCGAAGCTGCCCTGCTCGAGGAGATTGTGGCCCTCAACAACGACCCGCTGGTAGACGGTATCCTGGTGCAGTTGCCGCTTCCCAAGCACATCGACGAGGAGAAGGTGATTGACACCATCGCCCGTGAGAAGGACGTGGACGGTTTCCATCCCGGAAACGTAGCCGGCCTGTGGCTGGGCAAGGACTGCATTGTTCCCTGCACCCCTGCCGGCATCATGCGCCTGATTGACAGCGTGGGCGTAGACCTCAAGGGCAAGAACGCCGTTGTGGTGGGCCGTTCCAACATTGTGGGCAAACCCGTAGCCAAACTGCTGCTGGACCGTCATGCCACCGTGACCATCGCCCACTCCCGTACCGCGGACCTTGGCGCCGTATGCCGTACCGCCGACGTCCTGGTGGTGGCCGTAGGCAAGGCCAAACTCGTGACCGGTGACATGGTGAAACCCGGCGCCGTCATCATTGACGTCGGCATGAACCGCGACGAGAACGGCAAGCTCTGCGGAGACGTTGACTTTGCATCGGCCGAGCCCGTCGCCTCCTACATCACCCCGGTTCCCGGCGGCGTAGGGCCCATGACCATCGCCATGCTCATGAAGAACACCATCGCCTGCTTCCTCGCCCGCGAGGCAAAATAAGGAGAACAGGCTTCTCATGAATCAGAGGTAGTGATTTTGCAAAAAAATCACTACCTTTGATTGTTATGAGAAAACTGATATCCATTTTTGCAGGAGTGCTGCTGTCTTCCCTGCTTTTGCAAGCACAGCAATATGACGTTTTGGAGAAAGTAAAGGCCGATGTCCGTAAGTCCTACGGCATGGAAGGCCCGCACCGCCTGGATGAGTTTGGTACCCTTTCCAAGGCGCCCAAAGGCTACAAGCCTTTCTACATTAGCCACTACGGCCGCCACGGGTCCCGCTATGCCTGGAACGACAGGACCTATACGCTCCTCCGGGACGTCTTCGCCAAAGCCAGGGAGTTGGACGTTCTCACCCCGTACGGAAAGGAATTTGCCGCCAAATACGAATCCGTTTACACAGAGCCCCTCATCAATGCCGGAGACCTGGTGCCCATGGGCTACGACCAGCACCTTGCCATTGGCCAGTATGTCTATGAACAGTTTCCGCAGGTGTTTAAGGGCCGCAAAAAGGTAGATGCCCTGTCTTCTACCGGCCAGCGCTGCATCGTAAGCATGGGCGGCTTCACCGTGGGTCTCATGAGCGGAAACCCCAAGTTGCAGGTTCGCCTGCAGTCGGACCACATGGGCATGGGCATCATTGCTCCGCCCAGTGCTCCCCGCAAGATCCGCCGCAGTTTCCGTGCAGAAAACAACACCGGATTCCCGGGCATCGAGGAGTTTTTCATCCAGCATTCCGGTTATGAAAAGGTACTTGAGCGGCTTTTCACGAGCACTGACTTTCTGAACAAATACGATGGCGGCGTGGCCGGCTTCACCCGCGAGCTCTGGACTTACCTCTGCGGATACCACAACTACGAGCCCCGCCCGCTCTTTGACGACCTCCTCACCCCCGAAGAGCGCCTGAAGTTCTGGGAGTGCGACAATTACCTCTCCTTCTACTTGGACATCACTGCCCGCTACAACGTCATTCCCCTTCTGGAAGACATCCTCGAGAAGGCCGATGCCGCCATCTCCAATCCCAACCAGGCCGCCCATCTCCGCTTTGGCCACGACTACATCCTGGAGGCCCTCACGGCCCTTATCAACGTAAACGGCTGGGGAACCATTCCGGAAAAGCCGGAAGAAGCCAAGTACTGGTTCCAGAATTACAACATTCCCATGGCAGCCACCCTCCTGCTGGTGCTGTATAAGAACAAACAGGGAGATGTTCTTTTCAAGGTGGTGATGAACGAGAACGACGCCACGCTTCCCCAGCTCACTCCCGTGGAAGGCAATTACTACCGCTGGGAAGACTTCACCGCCTGGTGCCGCAAGGTCATGGAAGAGCATCCCGAGATTAAATAAACCCCTATGAAACAACTGGTAGAGTGCGTCCCCAATTACAGCGAAGGACGCGACAAAAGTGTCATTGATGCCATCGTCGCCGCCATTGCCTCCGTCGAAGGCGTAAAAGTGCTGGACGTAGACCCCGGTGAAGCCACCAACCGTACGGTGGTCACCTTCGTGGGAGAACCGCAGCCGGTCCTGGAAGCCGCTTTCCGCGGTGCCGCCAAGGCGCAGGAACTCATTGACATGCGGCAGCATCACGGAGCCCATCCCCGTAGCGGCGCCACCGACGTCCTTCCGCTCATTCCCGTAGCCGGCATCACCCTGGAAGAATGTGCGGTGCTGGCCCGGGGCCTTGCAAAACGCATGTTCGAAGAGCTGGGAATTCCCTGCTACTGCTATGAGGCCGCCGCCCTGAAGCCGGAGCGCAAGAACCTGGCCGTGTGCCGGGAGGGAGAATACGAGGCCCTTCCGGAGAAGATGGCCGATGAAAACCGCCGTCCGGACTTCTGCGGCAGCTGGGACCTCACGGCCCAGAAAGCCGGTGCCTCCAACGTGGGCGCCCGCAATTTCCTCGTGGCCGTGAACTTCAACCTCAACACTACCAGTACCCGCCGGGCCATGGCCGTCGCCTTTGACGTACGCGAGAAAGGCCGCAAGAACCCTTTCGGCGAAGGCTGGATTCCCGGCACCCTCAAGGGCACCAAGGCCATTGGCTGGTATATAGACGAATATGGCATTGCGCAGGTGTCCATGAACATCACGGACATTGACGCCACGCCCCTCCATGTGGCCTTCGAGGAAGTGTCCCGCTGCGCCGCCGCCCGCGGCCTTCGCGTCACCGGCGCCGAAATCGTGGGCCTGGTTCCCAAGCGCGTGCTCCTGGAGGCCGGCCGCTTCTATCTGGAAAAACAGCAGCGTTCGCTGGGTATCAGCGAGGAAGAGATTCTGAAGATTGCCGTGAAGAGCATGTCCCTCGACGACCTCAAGCCCTTCAACCCCAAGGAGAAAGTGATTGAATACCTCATGGCCGAAGAAGCGCACGGCCTGGCCCAGATGACCCTGGAGGCCTTCACGCGGGAGACGGCGTCGGAAAGTGCAGCACCGGGCGGCGGGTCGGTATCGGCCTCGATGGGCGCCTTTGCCGCAGCCCTCGCCACCATGGTGGCCAACCTGAGCGCACACAAGCGCGGCTGGGACGCCCGCTGGAAGGAATTCTCCGACGTAGCCGAGGAAGGCCAGAAACTGGTGGACGAACTCCTCCTTCTCATTGACGAAGACACCGCCGCCTTCAACCGCATCATGGACTGCTTCGCTATGCCAAAAGGCACCGAGGAAGAGAAAGCCGCCCGTTCCAAAGCCATCGAGGAAGCCACTTTATATGCAGCCCAGGTACCCCTTCGCACCATGGAAGCCTCGCTCAAGGCACTGCCCCTGGCCCTGCAGATGGCACAGAAAGGCAATCCGGCATCGGCCTCCGACGCCGGTGTAGCTGCCCTTGCCGCCGTGGCCGCCATCCAGGGCGCCCGCCTCAACGTACGCATCAACGCCGCCTCCCTCAAGGACAGTGCACCCGCCCGGCCGCTTCTGGAGCGGGCCGATGCCATCGTCGCGGAGGCCCTTGCCCTGCAGGCCGATACGCTTTCCGCCGTGGAATCCCACATTGGGGCGTGATGCGGAAATTACTGATTTATAGCAACTTACCAAATTTCTCCCCGTCATTTTTTCAGGGGAGAAATTTCACAAAACACTAATAGCCAATGAGTTACACATCACGGGATTTTGAGAAAGAAATTCTCGAAGGCATTCCGGAAACGCTGCCGGAAGCCAAGCCCTACGATACGGAGATTAACCATGCACCCCGGCGAAAGGATATCCTGACGCCGCAAGAAAAGGCGCTGGCACTGAAAAACGCCCTGCGATACTTCCCCAAGGCGTTACATGAGCAGCTGGCTCCGGAGTTTGCCAAGGAGCTCAGGGAGTATGGCCGCATTTACATGTACCGCTACAGGCCTTCCTATAAGATGTATGCCCGGCCCATTGACGAGTATCCGGCCCGGTCCCGCCAGGCGGCCGCCATCATGGCCATGATCCAGAACAACCTGGACGAGCGGGTGGCCCAGCATCCGCACGAGCTCATCATCTACGGCGGAAACGGAGCCATCTTCCAGAACTGGGCCCAGTACCGGCTTACCATGCAGTATCTCGCCACCATGACGGACGAGCAGACCCTGGTCATGTACAGCGGCCATCCGCTGGGGCTCTTTCCCAGCCACAAGGATGCTCCGCGCGTAATCGTGACCAACGGCATGGTCATTCCCAACTACTCCAAGCCCGACGACTGGGAGCGCTTCAACGCCCTGGGTGTGAGCCAGTACGGCCAGATGACCGCCGGCAGCTACATGTATATAGGGCCCCAGGGTATCGTGCACGGCACCACCATTACGGTGATGAATGCAGCCCGCAAGCAGGGCGGAAGTCCGGCCGGGAAACTGTTTGTCACCGCCGGTCTGGGCGGCATGAGCGGAGCCCAGCCCAAGGCGGGCAACATTGCGGGCGTTGTGAGTGTCACGGCAGAGATTAACCCCAAGGCGGCCGAAAAACGCTACGAACAGGGCTGGGTGGATGAGCTGCATCGAGACCTGGACGAACTGATCCCCCGTATCCGGGAGGCCGTGGCTGCCGGGAAGCCCGTCTCGCTCGCCTACGTAGGCAATGTCGTAGACCTGTGGGAGCGCCTGGCCCAGGAGCACATCCACGTGGATCTTGGCAGTGACCAGACGTCCCTGCACAATCCCTGGGCCGGCGGCTACTACCCTGTGGGCTATAGCCTGGAGGAGTCCAAAAGCATGATGGCCAAAGAGCCTGAGCGCTTCAAGGAGGCCGTGCAGGCCTCGCTCAGACGGCATGTCGCAGCTATCAACCAGCTGGCTGCAGAAGGCATGTACTTCTTCGACTACGGCAACGCCTTCCTCCTCGAGAGCTCCCGCGCCGGAGCCGATATCCTCAAACCCGACGGCAGCTTCCGCTACCCGTCCTACGTACAGGACATCATGGGCCCCATGTATTTTGACTATGGCTTTGGCCCGTTCCGTTGGGTGTGCATGAGCGAAAAGCCCGAGGACCTTCAGAAGACCGACGAAATAGCCGTGAAGGTGCTCTCCGAAATAGCGGCATCTTCCCCCGCGGAGATTGCCGGCCAGATGCGCGACAACATTCACTGGATCGAGGAAGCCGGCCGCAACCACCTGGTGGTGGGGTCTCAGGCCCGTATCCTCTATGCCGACTGTGAAGGCCGCACGAAGATAGCCCTTGCCTTCAACGAGGCCATCCGGAAGGGCGAGATATCGGCCCCCATTGTGCTGGGCCGCGACCACCACGATGTCTCCGGAACCGACTCTCCCTTCCGCGAAACCTCCAACATCTATGACGGCAGCCGTTTCACCGCCGACATGGCCGTGCAGAACGTCATTGGTGACGGCTTCCGCGGCGCCACCTGGGTGAGCATCCACAACGGCGGCGGCGTGGGCTGGGGAGAAGTCATCAACGGCGGCTTTGGCATGGTGATCGACGGTTCCGAGGACAGCGACCGCCACATCCGCGAGATGCTCTTCTGGGACGTGAACAACGGCATTGCCCGCCGCAGCTGGGCCCGCAACAGCGCCGCCCGCTTTGCCATCGAACGTGAAATGGCCAGAACTCCCGGCCTCAAGGTTACCCTTCCCAACGCGGCCGATGAAAAGATCATTCAAAAAGCTTTACAATAATGCACAGTATATCAAGTGAACACCTCTCGCTGGAGCGAGTGAAGGAAATCCTGGACAACAAAGAAAAACTCACCCTTTCGAAGGAGTCGACGGAAGCCATCGTCAAATGCCGCGAGTACCTGGACCGCAAGATGGAGGACATCGGGCGGCCCGTCTACGGCGTCACCACCGGATTCGGTTCCCTGTACAACGTAACCATTCCAAAGGAAGACCTGAGCCAGCTGCAGCACAACCTGGTCATGTCCCATGCCTGCGGGACCGGCGAGAAAGTGCGCCCGGAGATTGTGAAACTGATGCTGCTGCTCAAGGTGCAGAACCTCTCCTACGGCCATTCCGGTGCCCAGCTTGCCACCGTACAGCGGCTCGTGGACATGTTCAACGAGGACGTGCTGCCTGTGGTGTACCAGCAGGGCTCCCTGGGCGCATCGGGAGACCTCGCGCCCCTGGCTCACCTGTGTCTCCCGCTCATCGGCATGGGAGAAGTGCTGTATAAGGGAGAGGTCCGTCCCTCGGCCGATGTCTGGAAAGAGCTGGGCTGGGAACCCATCCGGCTGCAGTCCAAGGAAGGCCTGGCGCTTCTCAACGGCACGCAGTTCATGAGCGCCCACGCCATTTGGAGCATTCTCAAGAGCATCCGGCTCAGCGCCTGGGCCGATGTCATCGGCGCCATGTCGCTGGATGCCTACGACGGCCGCATCGAGCCCTTCCTGCCCCTCACTCACCTCCTGCGCCCCCACACCGGGCAAATCCTCACGGGTAAAAAGTTCATGGAAATCCTGGAGGGCAGCGAGCTCATCAACCGGCCCAAGGTGCATGTGCAGGACCCGTACAGCTTCCGCTGCATCCCGCAGGTGCACGGCGCGGTCAAGGACAACATCGCGTATGTAAAGTCCGTGATAGAAAACGAGATCAACTCCGCCACCGACAACCCCAACATCTTCCCCGACGAAGACATGGTGATATCGGCCGGCAACTTCCACGGAGAGCCCATCGCCATTCCCATGGACTCCCTGGCCATCGCGATGAGCGAACTCGCCAGCATCTCCGAGCGCCGCACGTTCCAGCTCATCGACGGTCTCCGCGGCCTGCCCAAGTACCTGGTGGCCTCTCCCGGCCTCAACAGCGGATTCATGATTCCCCAGTACACGGCGGCCTCCATCGTCTCCCAGAACAAGGGCCTGTGCTGGCCGGCTTCCTGCGACTCCATTCCCTCTTCCCAGGGCCAGGAAGACCACGTCTCCATGGGTTCCAACAGCGCCACCAAACTGGTGCGGATTGTGGACAACGTAGAAACCGTGCTGGCTATCGAACTATTCAACGCCGCGCAGGCGCTGGAGTTCCGCCGGCCGCTCAAGAGTTCCCCGAAGTTGGAGCAAATCTTCACCGACTACCGCAAAGAAGTGCCGTTCATTGACACGGACACCTACATGCACCCTTACATCATGAAATCCGTCGAATTCATCCGGAATGAATCTTATCTATAACATAGGCCTCCTCGCGGGCATCCAGCCGGAGGGAGTCCTTCGGGTGGAAGGCGCCGCACAGGGCCGCACGGGCATGCTGGAGAACGCGTGGCTTTCCATAGAGGATGGAAGGATAGCGGATTTTGGGCCGATGCAAGAGATGCCCGACCGGGTCGGGCATGACGGCCTTTGTCATTCTGAGCGAAGCGAAGAATCTGTCGACGCGCAGGGCGGCATGGTCATTCCCGGCTTCTGCGACAGCCACACGCATCTGGTCTATGCGGGCAGCCGGGACGGCGAGTTTCTGGACAAGATCAACGGCCTGTCCTATGAGGAGATAGCGGCGCGGGGCGGCGGAATCCTCAACTCGGCCGACCTTCTGGGCCGCACCTCGGAAGAGGAGCTCTTCCGCCAGTCCATGGTGCGCGTACAGGAAGTGATGGACAAAGGCACCGTGGCTCTTGAAATCAAGAGCGGATACGGCCTGTGCCCCGAGGGAGAGATGAAGATGCTCCGGGTCATTGACCGCATCAAAAGGAGCATCCCGGCCGCCGTGAAGTGTACTTTCCTGGGAGCGCACGCCGTGGGACGGGGCTACTCGCACGGAGACTATGTGAACGAGGTCATCGGCCTCATTCCTGAGGCACAGAAGTATGCCGACTTCATCGACGTCTTCTGCGACGAAGGCTTCTTTACCCCGGAGGACACCGCCCGCATCCTGGAAGCCACTTCCCTGCCGGCCAAGATCCACGCCAACGAACTGGCCGTGAGCGGCGGCGTGGAGGTGGGCGTGCAGCACGGCGCCCTCTCCGTAGACCACCTGGAACGGACGACAGAGGCCCAGATGGAAGTACTGAAGGGCACCGGGACCATGCCCACCATGCTGCCCGGCTCTTCCTTCTTCCTGGGGCTCCCCTACGGCCGCGCCCGCGAGTTCGTGAAAGCCGGACTGGGCGTTGCCCTGGCCAGCGACTACAATCCGGGATCTTCTCCCAGCGGAGACATGCGCTTTGTGATGGCCCAGGGCTGCATCAAGATGCGCCTCACGCCCATTGAAGCCTTCAATGCCGTTACCCTCAACAGCGCTTACGCCATGGAACTCTCCGGGGAATACGGCTCCGTCACACGCGGCAAGAAGGCCGCCCTCATCCTCACGGAACCCGGCTGGGACCTTACCAAACTGGCCTACCAGTATGAGACTCCGTTTATCCGGAAAGTTTTTTTCTAGGAAGCTTCCCTTACGCGTTTTCTCGCATTGTAATAAGACTGGCGGTTGTTGAACCCTGCCTCCAGGGCCACCTGGTCCACATCGGCACGGGGATGCTCCGCCAGGAAGGCATCGGCATGGGCCAGCCGGCAGCGGTTCACGTAGTGGAAGAAACCGCCGTACTCCTCGTTCAGGATGGCCGATACATAGGTACGGTTGCACCCGCAGGCCTGTGACAGTTTCCCCAGCGTAAAGTGGCTGTCCAGGTACGCCTTCCCCTCCTCCACTTCCTTCCGGATGAGGGAGAGGATCTCCGACTTTCTCTCCTGCGGGAGATCCGGCTCTTCGGGAAGGGTCACGGGGACAGGAGCCGACAGTTCCTCTTCCAGGCGTTCCGCCTCCACCGTCCGGAGCGGTGAAAGGGCGCCCCTGAAAATGATGGCCTGGAGTACCGAGAGCACCAGGAGGCCCACCGCCATCACCGGATAGCTTCCGTTGAACGTAACGCTCCAGCTCATGATAAGATGAAGGACCGGGAAGTAAATGAGCGACTTGGCATAGCGGTCGGGGACGTCATCGGGATTGGAAAAGTTCCCCTCCGTGAAACGGCTCAGCGGGTGGATGACCATGATGAGGGTGAACACCAGCGCGATGAGATATCCTGCGGTAAGGAGGGCGGCCACCAGGAAATAAAGGCTGCGGAAAAGCCCCTGCATCTGAACACCGGGAAGGAGCGTTGTCACAAGCGCCACCAGGCACATGACGGCATAGCTTACCCACATAATGAGCGTGGGCCTGTGCCACCAGCTTGCCTTGAGGATACGGCCGAAGTAGCTGAGAATAAGGACCGAGCAGAAACAGGGCGAACCCATGAGGAGCATGAGCCTCAGCTGCAGGGCGCCATCCGGATCCGAGGGCCGAAGCAGCACCGGGGCAAGCAGGAGATAAGACAGCGAGCAAAAGACCAGCGCACGCCAGCCGGGGAGGGACCGGTCCTGCTCCGGCCGCACCATAGCCATCATCGCACAGACCGTGAGATAAACGGTCAGGGACAGACTCAGCAAAAGTTCAGGGGAAGAGTAATTCATCGCTTGCATTCTGACAGTAAATCATCCAGTGCCTTCCGGTCCGAGGGATAGAATTTCACGACGGGAGCCACCGCCATGCGGGCCGTTCTCCCGAGCCGCTTTTCCAGCGTCACGTACTCGGAATACTGCGACAGGAGTTCCTGCGCACGCTCCGGTTCCAGGGGAAACGCCAGCCCGGCCTCGTGCAGCATGAACCGGCTGCGGGCCGCCAGCGTGAGTTCCATATGCAGCTGCACAAAGCAGATGATATCAAAGAAAACTTCGGGAGGGAAAGCGTCCCGGACCGACAGCAGGAACGCTCCGGTCCGGGTATGTACAAGGTTACCCTCGCGGATGGACGTAAGAAGGGCGATTTGCTTGTCAATTCCCTTATCCAGCCAGCGGTGGATCATGCCGGAGTCGTAATGGTAGGTCCAGAGCAGCAGGGCCGCCAGAGCGCCGAAGACAACGGCATACTGGATGAGCGGAGGGAAATGGAAGGAGTTATGGAATACGTGCACCACCGGGGCCGATGCCAGCAGAAACGCCGCCACCACAATGTCCCTCGTTTTTACCGCCAGGTGGGAGCGGCCCCGCTCGATGAGCCGGACGGCAAGCATGAGAGCGGCGGCGACAACGGCGCTGCAGCCCATGTGGATAAGCGCCACTTCCAGGCCCCGGAACAAGGCGGTGCCCATGGAAAGAGGCTCTCCCATAACCAGGTAGAATACATTCTCCAGAATGGAGAATCCGCCTCCCACGGCCGCCCCGCAGATGACACTGTCAATGAAAAAGGCCACTTTCTTGCGGCTGGCAAGATACACGAGCGGAACAGCCTTCACCAGCTCCTCCACGAGCGGGTCCAGAAAATCCGACACGCGCTCCGGGACCACCTTTCCCGCAAGCTGGAAAAGACCGAATGAAATGAGGGCCGATACCATCCCGCACAGCACCAGCGCAAGGAGACGCTTCACGCTCACGAGCGCAAAGTTATCCAGCACATAGACCAGCGCAATGTAGACGACAACGGGAAAAAGGGCAGCGGCGAAGGACATTACAGCAGCTTGAGGGAAATCATGATTTCGTTACCGTGACGGCCTCCGGGGAATCCCTCCGGGGCGAACAGATGGGCATACCCGAGCGAAAGCGTGGTCTTGAGATAATTGAGAAAGACAATTTCCGTTGACACCTGGACGCCGGTACTGTAGTACATGGAATGTGGTTCACCGGGATTCCAGGCCGAGAGGCCCGTTCCAAACAGCGAGCACTGGATCCAGGTGGGATAGCAGGCCAGGGCGCCGAAGTCATTGAGACGGATGGGGCGGAAATTGAGCTCCGCCGTCGCCTTGGCATACGAGTGGGCCTTGATGGCATCGATGCCCGCACCCGGCATGGCCAGGGAGGTTCGGTACTGGAACGCACTGCGGTTGTCCACGCGATTGTTGCGGAAACCGCCCAGATAGGTATTGCCAAAGATGGTGGAAGGATCTCCGAAGTTATGGCCGGCAGCCGTGCGCAGCCAGAAAGAATTGTTGCGGTCTATGGGAAGGAGGAAGCCGAAGTCCCCCGTAGCCTCTACCGAAGGGTAGAACCGTCCTCCGGCCAGATAGCCATAGCCCTGGGCACTCAGGCTGAACCCCTTCTCGGCGGTTATGCCTCCAAGGGAAGCCTGCAGTTTGGAAAGACGGCCGTAAAGGGAAACCGTCTGCATGGAGCGGATATCCTTCACCTCGATCTCCTGGTACAGCGGCAGGGCGTCCATGTCTCCGTAGGCGCCCACGGAGAAGCCCCACGCCTTGGTATAGGGAGCCGTAATGGAGCTGTTGAAGTTGTAGGCAAGGGATACCATGTAACCCTTGCGGCTGGTGCGGAGAGGGCCCGCCAGGTCATAGAAGCTGGTAGGGTTCCAGGCCGCTTTGAGCGTCCAGAAGAAATACTTCCACTCGAGGTCTGCGTGGAACTTGTTCTTCAGGGCATTGCTGCTCCAGGGCGAAATGCCCACACCCAGCTTGAGGGTGCTGAGCCCCACCGGGTCGCTGAAGAAGATGCGGTAACCGAGGACCGGAGTCACACGGTTCCAGGCCATGGCATCCTTGAAACCGGAAAGGGTGGGATAAGCACCGGCAAAACGCATTTCCTTCAAGGGACTGTAAGACGTGATGGCATGGTAGACATCCCCGAACTCCACCTTGGGAAGCGGCTTTTTCAGAAGGCCCACCTGCTCCAAGGCCTCCGAGTTATTCTCATACGTCTTCTGGCCATAGAGCTTCACGGCATTCGCATCTTCCACCACCTCGCGGGCGAGCGTCACGGGCCGCAGGCCGTCACGCTCGAACTGGAGGGCCAGGATTTCCCCGGGAGCAATCTCAAGGGGAGCGAACAGGCCGATGCCCGTGTTGGACACCATCTCTGCCTTGCGGGTTTCCAGCTGGATTTGCCAGAGGTTGGAGACGCCGGTATAGTAGGAACTGCCAATAAGGTACTTATCGTCCAGCGAGAAACGGAACTGTCCCAGGTTGGCATCCTCAAAGGTGAGAAGTTCCACGGGATTGAAAATGGCCTGCGAGAGTTCTTCCAGGTTGAAAAGGATGAGCGTATGCTCGCCGTTGTCTCCCTGGCGGGTGAGCGAAAGGTACTTTCCGTCATGGCTCACGTCAAGGTCGAAGACGCTTACGCCAAAGGGAAAAGCATAAATCACCTCCGGGTTCTCCAGGTTCCGGTCCAAGCGGACGATGGACTGGGTGCCGCCGTTGGAAAAGAGGCCGTAGAGCCGGTCGGAGGCATTGTCATACACGATATTGTTTATGCGCTGGAACTTTTTCCTTGTCACCACCTTCTTCCGGTGAAGGTCATACACTTCCAGCCCCCTCATGCGCGCGTTGTTCACGGTATAGATCAGGCGCCCCGCATTGCGGTCCAGCGCTACGAAGGCCGGATTATACAGCTGGATACCATTCAGATCTGTGAGCGTGCGCTGCTTACCGGTACGCAGGTCCAGCTCCAGAAGGTGCGGGAAACTCCCCGGGGCATTCATGGCGGCATAGGCCTTTCCCGTCTCCGGATTGTAGACAAACGGTGAGACGGAGCCAAGGGGCTCGGGAGTGAGGGGATGCGTCTTTGTGAGCGGGAACGCCCGGATGGCGGCCAGATTCTCTTCCTGGTGCTTTCTTTCGTCCTCCTTCCAGTCATTCCAGACCTTGCGGAGAGACTGCCCGTATACCTTCTTGAACTGGTTGCCAAAGAAGATGCGGCTGTCGGCCGTGCGGTTATAGAACCGGATGAGGTTGTCGTATCCGTACTCCTTGGTGAGGTAGTTTACGAAGCGGGTGCCGTAGAGGTAGGCGTTGGCGCCCACCTGGAAGTCCATGGTAGAGCCTTCCGTCTCCAGACCCACCACGGAGAAGAGCTTTTCTCCTCCGTCAATGATGCTGCGGAAGTACATTTCGTCGTAACCGCCCAGGGCGCGTCCTACGCCGCCGCCCAGCCAGGTTTCCATGAAGCACGCAATACCCTCGTGGTACCAGCGGGGCGCATACCAGCGCGGAACGCTCATATAACTCCACAGGGCCGTTATGGGATGGGAGCTGTCCACGCTCACCTTGGATCCGAAGAAACGCCGCCAGCCCAGGTCTTTCCGGTTGTACTTGTCCGTCATCACGATATGCGTATACTCGTGGCAGAAAAGCTGACGGTAACGTTCCCCGGCCGGATTGATGTAGTAGGACATATTGAGCGGAGCCATGCCCACCTGGATGAGCGAGCGCGGAAGCGGGGTTGCACCGCCGTTGCCATCGTCTTCCCAGTCAGTCAGGAGAACCAGGGTAGGCTCCGGCACATAGACGGAATCGGTAGTCCAGATTTGCCTGTGGAGCGCCGTCCCGTTCTCATACATGCGTATCATATGGGGAATGTAACGCGACAGGTTCTTGTCAAAGAAAACCAGGCGGACATCATCCGTCTTGTACTGATAATACGTCTGCCCCCGGGACGTCAGGGAAAGGAGAAGTAAAACGAAGGTTAAGAATTTGATACGCATGCACAAAGATACACTTTTCGAGGGAAAATCAAAAAGCCCCTCCGGGAAGGAGAGGCCTTCAGGCTTTGCAGGAAAAAACTACCAGACAACCATCTTGCACACTTCGCCGAGGGACGTTCCCTCAATGACGCTGTTCACCTGCGAGAAAATCATTCCGCTGACTGTCATCACGTTGGAATTGATGATTTTTGGCCTGGCGGCCAGGGCCGCCGATGACGACTCAAAAACGCCTTGAACCATGTTCTGATTGGCCAGGGCAAGGGAACGGGACAGCGCCTCGGACGTGATGCCTTCCAGGTTGTTTGCATTCATCATCGGGGGAAGGAACTTCTCGGCATTGGCAACAACCGCCAGTCCCAGGACGTTTTCCTGAACGTTTTCCTGGAGGTTGTTGGCGAAGATCATATTTGCATCCACGGCGGCCCGAAGCTCAGCCGCGGGAATAGCCTCGTTCACCTGGGTATTCATATAGAAGACTCTGGCCACGTTGGCACTGTTCAGGACTGCCATCTGCTCACAGGCGTTGAAACTGCCAAGGGTAGAGACGCTCTTCTGAGAATCCAGCAGATATCCCTTGTCTTCCAGCTTGCCGGCAGCCTTTTCGTCACCGTCGAGGGCGGCGGTCATGCGCTGATAGTCCACCCACTGGTCGCGCACAAAAAGGAGACGGTCCTCGCACTTGTTCGCAGCGGCATACTTGTCGGTGATGTCGATAAAGCGATTGGCCAGCTCATTCTGCTTCTGCAGGGCCACATAGGCCAGCGATGCATTGATGGTATTCTGGGCCAGTTCCGGGCAGGACTCGCCGCCCAGCGCAGTGTTGATGTCGGCGCCGGAGCGGGCCAGGGAGGCACACACATTGTTCACCGTGACATAGGCCTTGTTCATATCCTCCAGGACGCCGGCATACTCCGGAATGTCGGAAGCCACCTCGTTGGACATATCCACGAGCGAAGCAAACTGGTTGGCGCGCGTCTGCATCACATAATAGGAAGCGACGATGCTGTTCTTGTAGGCCTCGTCATTGCGCATGAGTTCCTCCATGTTGGAGAGGCTTTCGCCGGAAGTCTTGCGGGAGAAACGGGACGTCTTGCCAATGTCGCCGCTTGCGTTTTCACTGTCAACCTTCCAGTCTACGAGGGGAGACACAATGAAACCAACGGCGGCAATGACAACGGCCGAGGAGAGAATGATAATAGCTTTACGGTTTTTCATGATATGTTGTTTTTTGGTTTGTTCCGGGAGCAAAAGTAGCACTCCTTCGCGAAACCAGCGTAAAACTATTACAAATTGTTGTAAAACTTTTGCAATTATTCGCTCAAATGGGGATAGCCGGCCGGCTGGTGCACATACACGTAAACGTCGTAGCCGGAGTGGCTGGCGCACCAGGAAGCGATTCCGCTGTTGAGCGTCTCGGTAAAGGAAGGGCGCGTCATGGACTCCGAGGTATAGAGACAAGTCTCCACCATTCCGGTGTTGGAAGCGACAATATCTTCTCCCGTCACCTTTCCGGCCTGGTAGCAGCCCACCAGGGTGCCGCTGTTGGTGCCGACGAGGCCTCCTACAGGCGCAGTCCCGGAGGTAGTTCCCGTATGGTAACTGGCCAGGATGACACCCGCATTGGAGCCTACCAGGGCACCGGCATTGCTGTCGCCAAGCATTACGTCGCTAACCACGGCACAGGCGCAGATGAGGCCTTCGCTGGTGTCTGTCAAAACACCTCTCCCGTTCACCGTGCCTCCTGTATGCACCTGCAACTGCTCCAAACGTGCGCCGGCAGCCAGTTTTCCAAAGAGAGGGCTGCCTTCTACACCGTAGAGATAGCGCATGCCGCCAAGGAAAGTACCCTTGAACGGATGTGAGGCATCTCCCACCCCAATCCAGGGAACCTCGAAGGTGAGGTCTGCATCCAGCGCCACACACTGTCCCTCAAAAGAGCGGCCAGCCTTCACTTCATAGGCAAAAGAGAGCCACTGACGGGCCGTGGAAATCTGGAACGGATGCTCCAAGGAGCCATCATGGCCGTATATATCCTGGAGATGGCCTTCCTGAAAATAGAGCCAGGCGGCATCATCCTCGGTAGCCTCCGTATCTGTTGCGATGGTTACGCTGCTGCGGGAGGTATCGTGAAGGAAAGTCGAGTTTTTCTTGAGCTGGCTCTGGTCGGGGGTAGAGACAAACTCCCAGTCCTCGAAGTCCACGCCCACCACCATCTGCTCGTCCCGGTGGTTGAGCGTAATGTTGATGGTGGTATTGTAGCCAGACTCGAAGGAGACATCCTGGAGAGAGGCCGTATAGGTGCACGTTTTCAGCAGCTGGGAATTCAGGGGATCGGGATAGGTGACGTCAAAGCTCAGCTGCGTCTTCCGATACCTGGCATCATCACCGTCCAGCGTAGTCAGATAATCCATGGGCTGGGGCGTCGTAATTCCGTAAAAAGTAAAGGTACGGGCCTGCTTCTCACCCACACCTGCCGGGTTCGGAATCCAAAGCCGCACATCTTTCCGTGCGTCCGCCCTGGCTCCCACAGGCTGCACCTGGGCACTGGACTCCATCCATTTGTACTCCGTGGGCTGGTGAAGAAGACGCATGTCCGAGACTACCGTCTCGTTATCCACTGCAGATGAACTGGAAGAGAATCCGTTGATGTTCACCACTACGCGCACGCTGCTCAGGGCATGGGAGAACTTTACCAGGGCCACGCTTCCGCCGGGCTCGGCCTTCACCTGCGTATCGTAGCAGATAAGAAGGTCTTCTTTTTCCAGCGATTCCTGCGTGTCAAACACAATCTCACCACTTTCCCGAGGGTCTCCCAAGGTACCTTCATAATAAGGATAGCTGGATTCTGTCTTCCTGGTCCAGTCAAAGGATGCATCCTTCGGGGTGCAGTAGGCCACAAAGGTATGCGGGCTCACGGCATCGGTCCAGTACACACGCTCGGGAGCGCCGTCTCCCTCTCCCCGCGTCCAGCCGCCGCCGTCTCCGGCCACAAAGGTAACGCCTTCATACGTATCGGAAGCCCCGGGATAGGTAAATTCCTCAATGGGATACGCTGTACGGCGGATATTGGTAAAAACAGCCTGGTCTCCGCCCTGGAACTTGCTTCGGCCCACATAATCGGCCAGCTTGGTCACCGTAGCACGGGTCTCGGGTTCGCCGCCTTCGATATAGGCACGGATGCCCCGGATCTGAGGCTGGTTTACGGGGATTGTTTCCTTCACCGAGCAGGCGGTGAGGGCGACGAGTACAATATAGCTTAAACGCTTCATTCTGCGGTAATGTTCACGGGATACAGTTTCCCCTGTTCAAAAATCTTTCTTTCCAGCGGGTAGCTGTAACGGTTTTTTCCGTCCCTGATCCAAATGCGGGCCTCGGCAGCCAGCGAACAGGGCGGAACAATCAGGTAATAGGCATCTTCGCTCCGGTGGGCCGTGTAAACCCCGGTGGCGGGAATGGAGGAGAACGGCTTCACCAGCGCTTTCCTATCGGCATCACTGTTCACGGCTACGCCCAGCACCTTGCCGTTCTGCTCCAGCGAGCAGCTGCTTTTTTCCTGGTAGCCAAAGCGGGAGTTCACTTTGCTGCGCCCGGCGTAGTAGTCTCCCACCACCACTTCCCGCTGGTCAATGTCCGGCATGCCCTCCACCGTGACTACGGCACTGGAAGAAACGCCGGGAACAGAAATGCGCAGGCAGGCCATCACATGGTCAAATGCCAGATGAACATTGTAGGAGCCTGTCTGCATATAGGACTGGGCCCACAGGAGGTCAGACTTGAGGTAGTCTTTCTCCAGCGTCTGGTCAGCTTCAAAAACATAGTTGTACTGGGAGTAGCGGGTTCCTCCGGAAACAAAAATCACGTTCTCGCTCCAGGTGGAGGCCGTAAACACATACGGCGTCTGCTGGGCCAGATAACGGGCATAAAGGTCCGGAGAAGCCGAGTAGCGGTAATCTCCCTCCACATCCACTTTGTCGGCGGCGGTAAGGACGCTCCAGCCGGTACCGTTCCACTTGAAAAGCCAGAATGCATCGGCACTGTGGCCGTAGGTGGTCTCTCCAAACTGGGTACGGTCATCGAAGGGGCAGATAATCTTGAGCCGCATGCGGTCTCCTACGGCAAAGGCATTGCCGGAGAGGGTCGTCTTGGTTCCCGTCTCATCTTCAAAGGAGGAAATGGAGGTAGAGAAGTGGACGATCTTCTGGTCATCCATTACTTCCGGAGAGCAGGAAACGGCCAGGAAAAGCCAGAGTATATACTTTGAAAGCTTCTTCATCGTCGTCGCTAATTGTTCTGTTCCAAAACATTCCAAGCCTCACTGGAAGCATCGGGCGCACCCGGGACCAGCACGGGATAGGAGTGGGCATACCCTTCCGGGTCATTGACATAATGTCCCAGGCAGTTGTGCGGCTCGGCCACTACGGCCCCGTCCTGATTGTAGCGCCAGATGGCATAATTCATGGCCTTCCAAGGTGCCAGGCCGTAGAATCCCTCCTTCATTTCCGGAGTGCCCAACTTGTCAAAGGGAACGTCGTCGGAGAGCAGGTTGTCGTTCTTGGCTTTCAATACGTAAGAATGCGCTCCGCGGATGTACTCCTTGGGGCCATAGGCATCGGCCACCCCGCCTACCGCCGTAGTACCGGGTGCCAGCGTAATGTCGTAGTAGTTCACGAGGAACCGGCCCCATGTGGGTTTAGCACCGGTCTGGGGGGCCAGGAAAGCAGTGGCGCCCGTGGCATAGGCCCCGAGGAGCGCGCCGCTACCGGAGGGAATGCCGTCGGCCGCTATCATGTTCCCGATCATGTGCAGGTCGTCGGCCTCGCCCACCAGGGCGCCGGTAGCGCGTCCCTGATAGAAGCAACCTACCACGTAGCTGTTCCCCTTAAGGCTTCCGGCAATAGGATTACCGGCCGATGGCGCCTCAATGGAAACGCCAACGATGTAGGCGCCGTAGCCGGTTTTTCCGGACGCTTTGGCCGAGCGCATGAGCTTGAAATCGTGAACCGTCTCAATGCGGAGGTTGCGGACCGCCGCCTCCACGCAGTCGCCAAAGAAATATCCGCCCTCTACGTTCACATTATGCAGCCAGTGCACATTGCCCTCCAGCACCCCGCGGAAGGGAGTAGAGGCCGATGCCCCTATGGACGTGAGTTCCCAGTCATAGAAATCCAGGTCCTCATCCAGCACAATCGTGAAATGACGTCCCAGGTCCTCTTCGTAAAAACTGAACGGGCCCCGGAGATAGTCCAATCGGGCATACGCAGCCTGGTCGGCATTGGCCGGGTGATAATGGTCGTAGAAAATGTAGCCTTCTTCCTCGGCCTGGGCCCGCGAAACGGAGTCGGCTCCGGCTCTTGCTTCCCCGTTCTCCACATCCTCGGAACGGTACCAGCGGTACAAGTTGTCGGAATGGTCCAGCACCTGTGTGAGGCCGCTCATCTTACGGGCAGCCGTTCCATTCACCAGATGCATCAGCTCCACAAACTGCACCGGGGTATTGATATGGAACTCGGGCTGATACACATCCTGGATTCTCTTTGGAATCGCATCATGGATGGCCTGCTGCCACCAGTGGTAAGGATTACTTGCCTGAGGCGCGTGCGATCCGTCGTCCCGCTTACCATTCTCCGCATCCTGCTCATCCCAGAGGAAGTGGTCGGCCGGGGTAATGGTAAAGTGGTTGTAATGGTACCCGACGCTAAAGAGATAGCTGTAGCCGGGAATGAGTTCCAGTCCATTCGGATAGAGCGGCTCGGTACTGCCTGGAGCCAGAATGTCACTGAGCGAGAAAATGTGGAAAGAAGACTCCACGTGGTCGTCCCCGCCGTTGTCTCCGCTGTTGACGTCGTAGAGCTGAATCCGGAAGCGGGTGAAAGGAGGCAGGGTGAGCAGTTCCCCACCCGTTTCGCTGCTGCTCATATCATAAGGGATGGTCACCATGTACAGGCGGCCGTCGTTGGAGCAGAACACCGGACGCTGCACGTCGGAAGCAATCTCCTCGGGTGTACGGGTTCCAAAGTACACCATCCCCTCCGTTTTCTCATGGATGGTGCCAAAGTCGGTCGTACCATTGTAAGTATCCTGGGTCATGGCTCTCAGGAGCGAGTGCTGGATATCCACGCCGGAGGGCATGCACATCCGGTCATAGACTGCTTTTACGGCATCGGCCTGCCCGTCCGCGTCATAATCTTCGTCCTCCAGGCAAATGACGGCACTGCCAAACTCGTTGCCGGACTTGGCAATGAAACCGATGCGGCAGCCCTGGTGCTTCAGGCGCATGGGAACGTCGATGGTGGGGCCAGAAACGGTCACCCAGTCGGAGATGCTGTAGTCGGGATAATAGCTTCCTTTGTTTGTGGCGCTGTTGCCGATGGCTCCCGCGAGGTTGCTGCGCGAGAAAGAACGGAAACGCACGGTGCGGCCGTTTTCCCAGGTAAGGGAGTCGGCCGATGTCTGGACAAACGTGCTGCCGGGCAGGTTGGAGCCCAGGGCACCCGGACTGGGTTTCCAGTCGGAATCCAGCACCAGGGAGGTTCCGGCCGCATATTTGGTATTGAGGGTATAGACGCGATAGGCTTCTTTGCCCGCCTCGAAACCGTTTTCTCCCATGTACTGGCGATAGATGGTCATGAGGTCTCCCTCGTTGAAAGAGCCGTCGTGCCGGTACGTGGCGCGGGTTTCAAAAGGGCTGGCCACAACAGCGCGGAAGTTCACGCCGCGGCCCAGCCACTCACCCGGGAAGGTTTCCTTGGCACAGGCAGCAGCGAGCAGCAGCGTGAGTATGGATATGATATGCTTTCCTTTCATGCCTTACTTGTATTGAGGAAGCCCCGGAGTCACATCCGGGACAGAAGGGCAGTTGTGTACGTATCCGGTTACGGACGATCCCAGAAGCGTTCCTTCTTCCAGCACGAACTTCGTATTGATAAGCTCGGCCCTCCAGCCGGCGGTAGGAACCCAGATACCCTTCTCCTTATGAACGTTGGCCTCACCTTCGCTGGTAACTTCATAAGTACCGTCAACGCCGTCAAAGACAACATCTCCGGGGCCGAAACCGGTAAAGGTAAGGGTATGGTCCTGTCCGTCCAGATGGCCTGTGAACACAAAATTCTCCGGCAGTTCCGCCGCATCCAGAATCATATCGCGGTCCAGGATAAAGTAGTCCCCATGGTGCCCGCCACCCTTGTAAGCCTCTGCGAACATAGCCTTCCAGGCATCTTCGCTCACATACTGCGTTCCGTCATAATCCTCGCCGTCGGTTTCGGCTACATCCAGGGTGCCCGCTTTGTAGGCACGCTGCCAGCTGCTGCCGGCGTGCGAGAGATTATGGCCGCCGGGATTGTCGGCGCCATAATAGTCGTCGTGGCTCACGGTCTCTGTCCACAGCTCGCTGCCGGAGCTGTTGTAGTCCACGCTCTTTCGGCCGATCCTCAGATACACGATGGTCTCATGGTTGGCATCGAGGTCAAAGACAAACTCGCGGGTGTACTGCAGGCCGTTACTGAGGGTTACGTCAAAATCGATTTTATTGGTGGCCGACCAGTTCCCCTTCGACGCCTCGTCGTACATCACGGTCTTCGCCGAGGTATAGGTGGGCCGGACAATGAGGTCGTACACAGGTACCGTCTTGTACCGGTACCGTTCGTAGCCAGCCGGTAAGGACGCTTCCAGCGAAGCCCACTCGGGATCGGCAGGATAGAAGTAGGTCTTTTTCTGCGTATTGTAAAATACCACGAAGTCCTGCTTCTCCTCTACAAAATGCGGCACCACTTTACGGGCCTTGGCCCACTGGGGTTTTCCTTCGCTCACACCGGAGAGCACGCTCACGTTGGAGAAGCGGATCCTGGAAGTAAGCGGATCGTCCGGGAAGGTGTATCCGTCAATGGTCACATTGTCTCCCAGGGCCGGGTCGATGAGGATATAGGCCAGCACGCGGGCCAGCCTGTGCTGCAGCGGAAGCTGGATGCGCGCCACAGTAGCGTTCAGGGTAAATGCCGGCGGAAGGCTCAGATACTGTGAGAGCTGCGTGTAATCCCGCTGGTCGGAGACGAGGTCGGCACCCTCCGTCAGTGCCTCGGGCACATACACGCCCTCAAAGAAATGCGCGCCGTTTCCCATCCACCGGCCCGGCATGCCGGAATCCTTGCAGAGGAAGGAGTACCGGTCGGGATTGTCGTCGCTTCTCAGCGAAAGGCGCATTTCGCGGGCGGTGGTACGGTCCTTGTCCAGGCCATAGGTGACGTCCATGCCCTTTCTCAAAAGCGGAGCCAGCCAGTCCACGGACTCGGCATCGGCCTTGGTCTCCACCTGCACGCCAGCCTCCACGCTCCCTATCCGGATGAGGTCTCCGGCAGGGACCTCGGCCCTCCGGCAAGCCAGGGGCACAAGGAGCAAAAACGCGAATAAATACTTTTTCATCACTTTAGTCATCATAGTCAGCGTCATACTCGGGCATTACCGCATTGCGGCGGCCAAGCAGTTCCTCGATGGTTCCTCCCGTGTAGGTTCCAATTCCGTTGCAGGCGCCCCACCAGTTGCCCTGGCAGCCCTTCTTGAGACCGTTTATATAGTTGGATCCGTCGGCATACATGGCATACCCCACAATGGCTCCCTTCTGTGCGCCCGCTTCCTTGGGAACGTCAAACCGGCTGGTGCAGTCGGTGATGAGCACCTCCGGGTGGGTGTCCACATTGTCTTTGGGCACCGTTCCTCCCAGGATACCTCCATAGAAGATTTGGGCCGATGTATCGTCATCTGTACGGAACAGCGTCCCGCTGATGCTGTGGAAAGTGCAGCGGGTGATGGTAGCCGTCGCGGCGCAGGCCACGATACCGCCGCCGTAAATCTTGGCGTCGGGATTAATCGCATCTACCACAACCCGGACATCGGCCTTGCACTGACAATTCTCCACCGTTGCGCCCTCGAGGGCCCACATCACCACGCCGCCGGCATTTTCGCCGGCAATCTTGTACTTTCCTCCCTTCACCCGGATGTTGGAGATCCGGGCATCAGCACCGCGTACAGAATAGGCCAGGGCTGCTACGGCATCCTGTTCCACGTTATTCACGATGGCCGGAGTAATGTCTCCGCCCAGACGCACGGTGAGGTTCGCCACTTCACCCATGATGTTGCTGAATATCATGGCATCGGTAGTAATGGTCTTCTCGTTTCCCTCCAGGCCAAACAGGACGGTATAACCCGTTCCATTCCCAATCTCCGACTTGATTCCATATATCCAGGAAGACCGGGATATGGAGAAACCGTTCGAGAGACGGTACTTCTTCCCCTCCTGGTTATAGGAGGGTGTACCCAGAAGATGGCCCAGTTCTTCCTGGGAGTCGATGGTGGCATCGTACTTCACCTCGGAGCTATTGACTCCGGCCAGCTCGTTCTGGGCGATGGTGGGCCAGGAGTTCTCCTCGGCGCGAAGCTCACGGTCCATTTCGGCTTTCGCAGCCACGATATTCTTGAATGAGCCGGCATCCTGGAGCACAGTGATTCCATACTCGAAGCGGTTGTGGGACACGCGGCCCACGGCGGCGCCCACTATGCCGCCGCCCTGTCCATTGGCGCCATCTACCCGGGCATTCACCGTGCACCCTTCGATAACCGGCATGGAGGCTGCTGCACCGGCATAGAAAGAGGTGCCCGCAATGCCGCCCACAAAAACCTGCCCCGTACCCTGCACCGGCAGGTCGGAGGTGCAGGATACAATGACACCGTTGTTTCTCTCTACCAGTCCTCCCACCGTAGCAAAGCCCGTGGAAACGTCTCCGTCTGCCGTTCTGGGAAGCACGGTGATATGGTCCAGCGTACCACTGTTCTCCTGAGCCACCGCAGAGGCCACCGCAGCATTGCCCACCGTCACCGTGCCGTTGACCAGGTTTCCGGAAGAAGACACGATGGAGAATACCGGATGCTCCGTACGGAAGGAAGAGCCGGCCATATTGAGCGTACATTCCAGCGGAAGGGGTCCCCACGCAGAAGGCTGGTCCTCTTCCATTTCCAAGTCGATGGAAGAAGGCACGATGATGGCCACATTACCGGGTTTATTTTTCCGGGGATTCTCCAGGAACTCGCGCAGTTCCTTTCGATTATTGATCTGATACAGGTCTCCAGCCTGACCATAGTCATCTACCACAGAGGTGGTTACGGTCTCGTTCCAGTCCTCGATGAGGGCTGTGATGAGCACCTTGCGGCCATCACGGCCCAGCGTGGCGGTAATCACCAGGTGTTTGCCGGGCTCCAGACGGTAATTCTCCATGTGCGCAGCATTGTCCTTCTCAAAATCGTTGGCAGGATAGAATGTAAAGCGCTGGGTAGAGAGTTTCACTTCGAAAATGAGGTTGTCCCAGGGATTCGCGCTGTAGTCGTAAGGTTCCACCACGGCCGTGAATTCGGCCGTCTCGACATCGTTATCCAGTTTGCCAATGCCGGGAAGCGGCACTATCTCCTGTTTCCCGGAACCACTGTAGCTGTAAACGCGGGTCTCGATGTTGTCCAGGTGCGTAAGGTCTTCCTGCTTGACACCTTCACCGGCCTTGAGCTTAATGGTAATGAGCGAGCGCCTGTGCTTCAGATACAGGGGAATCTCCTTGTAGCAGGAAGCATCCTTTCCCTCCGGCGGAAGTCCCAGGCTCTTGTTGTCCCGGTACCACTCTTTGGAAACGCGGTAATTGATTATATCCTCTTCATAACCGGGCACACCCATAACGCGTCCGACGCCCTCCAGGCGGTCCTGCAGGAGGAATTTTTCCTTGGTGGACTGGTCGGTATCCAGTTTTTTCGTTCCTGCACAGGCCTTAAATCCATAAGCATTTACGTTGTCGGGCCAGTAGAGCGGAGTTGTGCCAAGGGGCTCCGCCTCTCCTTCCCGGTACATCTCCACCGTGAGGCTGTAACCTTCCGGAAGCGGTTCATACTCCTCACCCGCGGCCTTGGTCTCCACGGGCTGGAATACATAGGGTGCGAACAGCACGGCCTCTCCGGGCCGGATGTCACCGTCCGCCGGGGAAAGGGCCTCCTCCCGCCCACAGGAGAGCAGGGAAAAGGCCAGGCACGTGAAATACACTATTTTTTTAACACACTTCATACTAATTCGTTATGGTTCCGTCGGCCCCGTACACCAGCTCTTCTTTCTGCTGCCAGGGCTTGATCTCGGCCCGGATGACGGCCAGCATTCCGCGCCGAATCTCGAGGTCGTAGATGTACCGCATGCCGCTGGCAAGATTCCGGATGTTCACCTGAGACTCATTCTTCTCCGGCAGTTCAAAGGTAGAGACATGTACCACTTTGTCGCCCTCTTCCTCGTGCCAGGTAATGCGGATGGCCCAGAGCATTCCAAAGGCAATGGCATGGAAAGATTTGAGGTAACCCATGGCAGGGGTTTCCATTTCAAACAGGGAAAGGGATGTGCCCCACTTGTTCTCTTTGAGATGCTCGTTGGAATACTCGTCCAGCTTCACCATTTTGGCCGATGGTGCCTCAAGGGTACCGTCCGGCTGCAACGCCGTGGGGACGCAGGCTTCTTCCGACACCCCCAGGAGCTCAACTTTGTCTATCTGGCCAGGCTCCAGCCGGGCCGAGTCGTCCTCGCCTGCCTTGAGGTTCACCTGGACCTGGGAGAGCTGATGCTTGAAATAGAGCCGCACGCGGTTGGCTTCCGGCAGCGAGCCGACAGGCCGGGCCAGGGTGAGCGCCAGAATGGGATCCGGCTGCTCGCTCATGGATGTCCTGGCGCCTCTTGTAAGGTCATAGACTTCCTCTGCGTACGGGTAGGTATCCAGGTGGTTGCAGTCGGCCAGGGCAACGAAGGCGTGCGTGAGGCGGTTGTTCCAGTAAAAGGCCGGGGCGTCTTCCGCATAGACGGCATTGCCCAGGGAATTGTCCACCGTGAGACGGGACTTCGTGAGGGTACCGCCCTCGGAAGGGTCTGCGACATCGAACTCACCTTCATTCTGCAGGGTAGCCTGGGCCGATGCATGGAAGTACATGGTGCACACAAAATGGCCATTCATGGGCATATACGGCACACCGGCCTTGGTAAGTTCCACATCTTCGCTGCCTACCGTAAAAAGGATGGGAGTCTTGTCTTCCCGGGGCACAGGCAGCGTCGTGCAGCCTGCCAGTGCCAGGCCGCAAAGGACATAAAGAATATGAGTGTACTTACTCATTAGTCCCATTCCAGGTTAGCGTTTCCACTGCCCGTAACAAGCGTCCACTCCTTCACCAGGGCGCGGTAGGATACTTCTTCCAGTTCCAGGTGGACGGTGTAGGTGTAGCTCTTGCCACGCTCCCACTTGGTAATGGCCGTGTCGGTTCCATCCAGGCACTGGTTCAGCTGCAGCTTGTAAGCAGTACCATCGGCAAGGGTGATGGTCATTACGGAAGCATTGGTAATGGTCTGCGGGATGACAATCTTGTCGGTGATGACGGTAGCGGCCGGGATGGCGTCCTCCACCACGGCGCCGGGGATGATGGCACCATCGGCCACGTCCAGCGTTCCCTCGGTAGCGAGGTTGCTGATGGCGATGGTCGCGCCTTCAAGATTAACGGCCGATGCCGTGGTGGAAGTCTCCAGCACCACGGAAAGCCGGCTTTTTACATGCTCGAAGGCAAGCGGAACGTTGCCGGTTCGGGGAGCGATGGCAGCACCTTCCTCAAACCCGTTATGGGCGGGAGTGGTGGCCCAGAGGGTATCATCGGTGCCGTCCATCACGGCGCGGAAGTAATAGTTCGTGCTTTGGTTGGGCCAGTACAGCAGCGGATCGCTCACCCACTTGCTGCCGTCGTAGGTAACGGTAGCGGACTTTTCGCCGGGCGTGGTTTCGTAGCGGTACAGGTCAAAGGATGTGCCGTTTTCGAACGTACCGGCCGTCACGGTGAGGTCCACCACGTCGTCCGGGAACTGGATCTTGCCGGTTCCATCGGCATCCACCGTCACCCAGTCGGCCAGCGTAGCCTGCACCTTGACGGCAGCCTTGGAGAGGGTGATGTTCAGGTGGTAGTTTACGCCGGGCTCGGCTCTGTCCGGATCTTGTTTGTACCAGCCTTCCAGTATGGCATCGGTAATGTCCAGGGTATAGTTGTTACCGTCTACATCTGTGATATCCAAGAACCTGGCACCTTTTTCAAGAGGCGTACCCGGTGCTACGATGGCCACATATTCAGCCCCGTCTCCATACATTTTCACGGCTTTAGGGGTACTGCTGGAGTAATAAGCGTAAGAAGCGATAAACGTTACCTCTGTATGGATGCCGTTCAGGGTAAGAACGGTTTTCTTGAGCGGTTCCGTCACGTTATCAAAGCTACTGTCCAGGATGAGTGTTACACTCACCTCGCTCATGGCATGCCAGAACGGCAGATTGATGGTTCCGCGAACCGGTATAACATGCTGCGGACGAGCCCACAGAAGGTCGGTTTGTTGCACAGCCAGGGCCGATGTCTGATCACCCACTTTCCATTCCAGTTCGCCCGTAGCCTCGTCAAGGGAGGAGACAGGAGTGCCGCCATTGTAGCAATAGGCATAATAAGCTTCAAGACCATGCCCGGCTTCACGGATATCCAGGCCGGGTTCCCGGTTGGAACTGAAATCGTCCCAGTAAAGGGGCGTGTCCGGAACAGGTTTTTTATCGGCATCCATCGTAAAGCCAGCCAGAAGCGGAGCCCTGTCCACCGTTACCGGCGTCGTTCCGTTCATATGGCGAAGGTACACGAGGATCTTATCGCCTTCAGCAAAATCTCCGGCCGATGCCTTCGTCTGCACCTGGCCGCTCAGGCTGGCCTCTACCTGCAGGGGAATCTTCTCCTCCGGAAGCTTCTCCTTGCCGGAGCAGGCAGCCACAAAGGCCAGAGACGCAAATAACAAAATCTTAGAACGTGACATTCTCCTCAGCAGTTACGGTTTTCCAGTCCGTCAGCGAAGCATTCATCTCCTTGATGCCGGCCTTGGTTAACTTAAACGTATATTCATATTTAACGCCGGGTTCCCAGCGCGCAATTTTCTTCGAGCCCACCTTCACATCCTTCATCACCACTTTGTACTGGTCAAAGTCGGTGGTGGTAATGGTAAGGACGACGTCGGAAAGGTCCTGGGGAACAAAGTAGTGGTTCCAGGGCAGCTCGTTCGCCGCACTCACCGCGTTGCTCACGGTGCCGGCAGTACCGTCCACCTCTGCTTCTCCGCTACCCACGCGCACCTTTCCGGCCGGGTAAATCCCGTTCAGTTCCAGAAGGGCACCGTCCAGGGTTACTTTGTCGGCGCCGTCCGTGGTGGTGAGGGTAATGGTCACATCGCTCATGCGGTGGAAGAGCGTCATGGAGATGACATCTTCGGTGGGGCCGATAGCTTTGAAAACGCTTCCGTCGGCCTGATTGATGGGGGCGCCCCAGCAGATATCCTCGAGGACTTCCCCGCCGGTGAGGGCCAGATAGTCTCCGTCCGCGGCATCCGTCACGATGGGCGTATCCTTGGGCATGACAGCCCGGAAGTGATAGAACGTCTTGTTGTTGGGCCAGTACCAGGTGGTCTCGTACACACCTGCAGCGGCGGTTTCCGTCATGGAGGCCTTCTCGCTGTAGCCGGTTTCCCAGGCATAGCTCTCAAAGGCGTCATCGATGGCGGGAGCCACATTGGCACTGCGGTAAAGATCAAACTGGTCTCCGGAGAGATGACCGCCAGAGTCCTTCAGACTCAGGACGATACGGGCATTGGTAGGAACGGTTTCATCGGCCTCAACGCTGTCCCAGTCCACTACAGAGGCAGTAAAGCTGTCCATCTTTTTCTTTCCCACCGTCATGTCAAAGATATAGTGGACGCTGGGGCGAAGCTTGCCCTCGTCCAGGGCGGGGGTGATTCCATCGGCGAGCAGCTTGCCGGAGAGTGCGTCCATGAGCATGGACTTCTTCAGGTGGTAGAGGTTGTTGTCGATGGTAAAGTTGAGGCCGTCGATGGTGTCATCGTCCAGGCTGGTGCCCGGAACCACCAGAGCGTCCAGCACATGCTTGAAAACGCCTTCCGTTCCCTTGTCGGAGAGCTCTGTAAGGTCGCTTACCGCAGCCATGGACGTAAACTCACCTTCCTTGATGTCAAAGACTCCACCGAGAATGCAACTTTTGAGGACAATGTTTTCGTTCTCATTGGTAAACGCAAACGGATCCTGGCTTTGGAAGCCTTCCCCCATCTTGATGCGGAAGGTAATCTTACTCAGCGCATGGTTGAAGACGAGTTTTCCACTTCCGAACTTTTTGAGCGTATTGTCAAAGGTAACCCGGTTGTCACCGGCGATGTTGTTACTGAAGCACAGATCCTGACTGGCCGGGAAAGTGCCTGCCTGGTGACCTGCGGAAGCACTGCGCAAGGGCCAGGCAAGGGTGGTGGAGCCGGCATCGGCCTTCCAGGTGTTGTCGTACTCATCCGAGCCGCCGACCGTCCAGGTGGTGGCGTCGAAGGTTCCGGCAGGGGTCACGCCTTCATTGACAGAAGCATCGAGATAGTATCCGGGAACGCTGGCAGCGTAAACGGAAAGCTGGGAGTTGCGGGAGTAGCTGTCTTCCCAAAAACGTCCGTATGCACTGGCGAACTTTACCACAGAGGCTTCGGTGAAGCCGATGGTACGGGAGAACAGAGGGTTATTGTCGTCCTTCTCGCTCCTCAGCACCATATACAGGCTGGTTCCTTTTTCGAAAGAGGAACCGATACCGGCAGAGATGACTGCTTTGGTAACGGCAGGGACGTCTCCCGTTATGCCCGCCGTCAAAGAGATGGGGCTTTTTTCCATGCCGGGCACTTCGCTGCGCTGGCATGCCCACAGGGCGAGCATGCCAAGCGCAGTGAGGGCCAGGTATTTCTCCACGTTCAGAAGCATGTTTTACTAGTTCTCGAGGTCAATAACGCCAAGGTCTCCGGTTACGGTCTCCCAGGGGAGAACGGCGGCGGTGATGCGCTCGATACCGGTTTTCTTGACGGTTACGGTGTAGGAATACTGGTAGTGGGGATACCAGGCGTCAATCTTATAGGGAGAACCGGTATAAGGGATTGTCAGGTTGGTATTAGAAACCGTTCCCGTACACTGGCTCATATCCTTTACCACATACTGGTTGCCGTCGGGCGTGGTGATACGCAGGCCGATGGTACCCAGGGCCTGGGGCACGATACCATAGGAGAAACCGGTGATCTTCGCGGGCTCGCCAGCGCTTTCGGCGCTGTAGGTGCCATACGTCATCTCGGCGGCGGCGGTCCTGTCTGCGCTGGTCGTTTTCACGAGGCCGTTACCCATGAGCACCTGGCCGTCGGCAAGGAAGTTCAGGATTTCCACCTTCGTCTTGTTGGCGCCATCTTCCAGCACTACCTTACTGGCATCCGTGGTGGTTTTCACATCTACGAACACCTGGCTGGTCACGTGGAAAAGGAGCATGTTCACAAGGCTCTTCGTGGAAGCAATGGCCTGGGAAATCTGGTGGGAACCGCTGGTTTCGTTATCAAAGCCGGAAACCGTAGAGTAGGTAAGCTTGGCTGTCTCGTCCACGTTCTTGAAAGGAGCGCCCCAGAGATAATCCTTGTAGCTGGGGCCGGAGAGGGCACCGGACGTGATGTTGAAAACGTTGTCATTTACGAGAGCAACCGCCGTTCCTTCGGTATTTCCGGCTGCGCGGAAATGATAGTAGGTAAGGTTGTTCTCCCAGAACCAGCCGGTTTTCCACTCAGCGGCATCGCCGTTCCAGGTCTTGACGGCCGGGCCTTCATAACCGGAAGCCCAGTCGTAGTTGGGCTCGCTGACTCCGTCAATGTAATTGGCAGCGGTCTTGGCCGAACGGAACAGATTGAACTTGGAAGCATCGGCATTCTGGAATCTCGTGCCACGGTCTTCCAGGGTGAAGGAGACATAGGTGTTCTGGGCCACGGCGTCGTCGGAGTTCACCTTTTCCCAGTCCACGACGGCGGCGGTGATGCTGTCGATGCTCTTCTTGGCAACGGACAGGTTGATTACGTAGTACTTGCCGCCCTCGATGGTTACGAAGGAAGCATACTTCTTGCCCTCGGCGCCGTAATCGTAACTGCGGATGGCCTCGGCAATCTGCTTGCCGGTTACATAGTATTTGGCATTGTCAATCTCAAACTCCAGCACGTTGGAAGCGGTCTCGTAGAGGTTGTTGCCGGGGACAACGTAAGCCCGCAGCTGGCGGACCGTCCTGGCGGCAGGCGTGCCGGTGGTCTCGAACATTTCGGTGATGGTGCCGGACGTCTGCTCCGACCAGGTACCGGTACTCACATTGAAGGTACCCTGCGTATTGACACCGACCAGGCTGAGCTTCTTGGTCCACGTGAAGTCTGTACTGGCTTCATTGTTGAAACCGGCGCCTTCCTTGAGGTTGATCTCAATCTTGGCCAGGGCGTGCTCGAAGATGAGGTGACCCTTGTCAAATTTACCGGAAGTCTCTCCTGCCGCGTCCGTCTTGGGACGCCAGACCATGACGCCGTCGCCCTTTGCCTCAACCCAGGCGCTTCCATCGAAAGAATAGGTGTACAGACCACCCTTTCCGCCTACCCGGATGTTGTTGCTGAAGGTGAGGTCTTCGAGGGAAAGGATTTCGTCCGTATTCTGCACGGTTTTCACACTCCACGAGACGGTATTGTCCTCAGAGTCATCGGTATTCCAGTTGGGGTTTGTCGTGGCGCTCACCGGCTCCCAGCCCGTCTGGCTCCATACAGGGAGTTTGTCACCATCCACGTTGCCGGGAATGGCAAAGGCATAGACAGTGAGCTTGGAATCGCGGCCGTAGGCGTCGTCCCAGTAACGCTCCTGCCCGGAAGTGTACTGGAGGACGGAATAATCCTCCGTACCGCATGCCAGCGCGGAAGCGAGGGCTTCGGTGTAGCGGGGCGCTTTTCCGGCGGCTTCGGCCTTCACACGCATCTTGACACAGGTAGTGGTGGTGAAACCCACCTTGGTGGCTGCGCTACCTTCACCGGAAAATGAGATAAGCTCTTTCCCCGCATTGGGATTCGCAGGCTCTGAGCCCGTCTTGGAGCAGGCTGCAACGGCAAGCAGAGTAGCTGCAGACAAAGTTGTTAAGGTAAGAATGTGCTTCATATAAAAAATAGTTTGTATTATTCTACGCCAACCGGAATGTCTTCCGACTCCACAATGTCCCAGGGCAGTATTTCGCAGGTGTAGAGTTCCACTTCGTGCGCATGCAGGTTGGGAACGTGGAGGTAGTAAATATATCTTGTATCGGGATTCCAGGTAAACAGGTCTCCCTCCGTCTTGGTCTTGTCAAGGCTCAGCAGCATGTCGTAGGAAAAATTTCCGTCCACGATGCCCGAATGATGTGTCTGCATCTGAAGCTTTACCCGAATCTTTACGTCTCCCTGCGGAATCTCCTGGAGTTCTCCGGGGGTAAGGTCAAACGCATTATTTATATTAAGGTACTCCCGCATGTTCTCGGGGTACGCTGTATTTCTTTTCAAAAGGGTGTACTCGCCGCTTACCGGCGAGTCATCGGCAAATGTACCGCGGCCCAGGCCCTGAGCGGCCGTCGCGGCATAGGTTCCCTTGGTAAGGAAACCGTCCTTCTCAACACACACCTCCACGCTCTGGAGGGTAACCACATAGTCCGGAGAGGAAGGCTGGGGGTCGTCGATAAACAATCTGAATCCTACCTTGCACAGCAGGTGGTGGAAAGGCATGTGCACGCTGCGGGTGCCATCGGCCCTGGCAGCGGCGTTGATTTCCTGTTCCTTGATGAGGTCCCGGTCCGGGTAGCGTTCCGTTACGCCGCTTCCGAGGTCCTCGCGGCTTACCTGCGCCACCACAAATGGTTCGCACAGTGCCGCTTCTTTGTTATATACACCGTCAAGGAGCGTCTGGCCATAGTACATACGGTCAATGGACACGCCTGTCTCAGTAATGGTAACGTCCTCGGACCAGGGCGACACCGCACGGAATTCGTACGGAAATGCGCCCAGGTCCCAGTAACGTTGCACTTGCTCAAGGACCCCCACGTAGTCCCACTTGGAAGTCGCCGCGGGGGTATAATCTACTTTGAATCCGTCCATCACCGTCTGCTGCGCGGCGCTACCGAAGCTTTTCCAGGTGTTCACCTTGAAGCCTTGCGGCAGCACGGCGGTCTTGGTCTCCGTCACCTCGTCCTGACGGACAGAGGTGCCAAAAACCATGGGGGTGCGCGTGTCCACTACGCTCTCATCTACCAGTTTTCCGCTGGAGAAACAGGACGTAAGAAGCAGCGCAGCCGCCGTGAGAGGTGTGATATGACGGAAAAGGGTCATATTAATAGTTGGTGTTCTCGGAAACAACAGTCTCGGGGGCCACCTCCGTGTACTCCTCGACAGTAGCGTTATCGAAGACGATAGGATACAGGGACTTGGTGGTGCTGGGAGTAGGATTTGTGGGATCGATCTCGCCGCCGGGGTTGGTGGTACCGGTGGTGTTCTTGGTGATCTTAAAGGTGTAGACGTACTTGTTGTTAGGCTGCCATACAGTGATGAAATTGTCGCTGGCATCCTTGTAAGGGATGTGAACGGTAGCATTATGAACAGTAATAACCTCCTGGTTATCCTCGGCAATAATGCGGTAGGAAACGTGCATGGTGAAGCCGGTCTCGCTGGTGGTAGGCTGGGCCACAGTATAATAAATGGTAGGAGAGTAGCTGTATTTCTGGTCTCCGGTAGTTACAGCCTTGGGGATAATCTTGTGACCATTATGGTCCGTAAGATTTGCGGGAGCGTCAGCAGCCGTGCTCTTGCCAGCTTCAGGAATGAGGAACATGAGCGGAGTCTGAGAGGTGGTGCTACCGGTCCAGTCAGGTGTATAAGTAGGGGCAGCGGTATTCTCAGCAAACTTTACAGTTGCACCCTGGGTAGTATAATAGCTGCCTGTGGTATAAGCAGGCGTTCCCACCTTAGCAGGAGTGAGCTGGATGCCCTTCGTAACATCTCCGCTGATGCCATCTTTAATGGTACCATTATCGGCATTCAGATCAATCAGTTCCACCTCGTAACCAGGTACATCTTCGTAAAAACGGAGAAGGAGCTGAGCACCCATGTGAGCGAAAGGAACAACCACATCCTTGAGATCGGCGTTGATTGCATGTACACCGGCATACATGTACTCACCGAGAGTACGGCTGTAGTCATTGTAGGCACTATTCAGCGGCTCATCATAACCATCACGGATGGTATTGGCACCGCCAAAAGTCATGGTGCTTTCTCCGGAAGCATGCGTGAAGGTCACATTCTTGTTGTAAGGAGCGTAGGCGTAGAAGTTGGTGTTGGCATAGGCCAGGTCCCAGTAACGGAGGTACTGGTTGGCGTTGTTGGACATGTAGGCAGTCTGATCCTTCTTGTAGAAGCCAGCCGTGCCATCATACACGTACTCGGCCGTACCCAGGCCCTCGTAGAACCAGGGGGAGGTGTGGTCGGCCGCCGTATTATCAGCCTTACCGTCATAGGTGGTGGCGTTGCTCTTGTCATAACCCTTGTCGGTACCATTGGAGTAACCCACCAGGTAGTTGTTCATGACCTCGGCATCGGCCAGGCTGTTGGAACCGTTCACCTTGTAGGCGAACACGCCAAAGTTGTAGTGATTCACGGCCTCCAGGTTGGTGACCTTGGTCATGTTCTGACGCTGGACACTGAACGCCATAGGGACAAGTTTGCCATTGGGCTGGGACGGGTCGGTCACCAAGCCCTGGCGGCTGCAGCCTGCGAAAGCGAGGACTGCGATTGCGAGTAAAATACTCTGTTTCATAAAATAGCTTTGTATTATTTAATAAGTTAATATCGTTTGGTTACATCTCTATCTCCCAGTAAACTTCGTCATAATCTTCCAGCGTAGGGAGGAAAAGGCTGGAAGAGTTTTCTTCTCCGACGGGCGGAATCTCCAGTTTGGAGCAGTCTATCCACACGGTAATGACTCCGCCATGAGCCTGTGACTGGCACTGGCTGGTTACATCTGCCGAGAACGTCTTTACGGCGTCATTGCTGAACAGGAGGTCAAAATACAGCTGGTTCGCAAGCGCTGCCCGGGGGCCTTCATATAAGGATCCCGCGCGCGTATAAGGCTCCATGCCGCAGAGCCCGAAGGTAGTGAACTTGCCACCAATGATGTCGCACGGTTTACCATCGGCCATCATATCTTTCTTGAGGCGGGTGTTGAAGTAGATGAGCGAGGGAGAGTCGGTGGTGACGCCGGTGTTTACGTTCACGCCGGCGGCCATGGAGGAGAGCGCCGTGTTGCCGTCCACGCCCTTTACGCGGCCGTCGTTGTTCACCAGGATAATCTGCACCAGGTAGATGTACACCAGCGGCCGCAGCTTGGTCTCGATATGCTTGATGTAGATGTTTTCAAGGGGATCGTACTCATAATCGGCCAGGTTCCGGGAAATGAAGACATCTTCCAGGTACGTGGCGTAGAAAATTTCCGGCTGGTTGCGGAGGCCGATGACACCGTCTCCGCCGCCTGTAGCAAAACGGGACAAACCCTTGGTTCCCGTGGTGGTTGCCATCACCACCTCCGGGGTTTCCTGCATCAGGAGCACCTGGGTGCCGTCAGGGGAATCGATATCGGACCAGAACAGCATGTCATACCACCCGAAGGAGAAGTAGCGGCGGAAGCGCATGCCCTGGATGGAGAAAGCGTCCACGGAAGTATGCGGGGCCTTGGGATCTTCTCCCGTATAGTATCGGCGCACCTGGAAACTGGTGGGCACGGGATATCCCATGCTGCCCCAGATTTGCTCGTCCTGGGCATCCCAGCCGTAGTACCAGCCAGCCTGCCAGTCCACGTCCACGTCCCACACCACAGAGAGTTCGGTCTCCACGGCCGGCATCTCGGTGAGGATTTCCTGACCGGGAAGGTGCAGCGGAGGCTCGATGCAGGCCGTGCAAAGAAGCGGAAGGACTAAGGTTAGAAGGAATGCTTTACGTTTCATCGCCGATACAGGATATCATAAGTGATGTGAAGACCGGCATTTGTGGGGCCGAACCAGAAAAGCTGGTGATTGCGTTTCCTGAAATCGCTGGTGTTGCCGTAGTATTCGTAGTAGTAGCGTCCGTCCTCGACGCCCGTGATGGGATTGCCATACACGTAAGGGTCGTAGCGGGTATAGAAAAAGCCCAGGCTGGCGCTTACCTCCAGGCGCAGGTTTCCCTTTCGGTTCAGGGGCCACACCCAGCCTGCGCTGAGGCCGCCGCCACCGCCTTCTCCTTCCCAGCCCTCTTTTTTGCCAAAGCCAATACCATAAACCGTACCGTGGCCGTACAGGCCCAGGTAGGGGCCCATAAACACGCCGCCTCCGCGGAAATAACGGCGCAGTTCCAGCTGTACGTCCCTTACCTGGAAGAACTTGTATGCATCCCAGTGGCGGTGGTTGGTGAACGTAAAGCCGGCGTTGGCGGTATAGTGGCCATCCAGCGGATAGTATTCCAGCTGGATGTTGGCGCCGGGAGCGAACCCGAACTTGGGCACATAGAGGAAGTCATGGAAGAGATTGGTGCGGGCAGCCAGAAGGTGGCGACGCTCCTTCGTTGCGACCGGCTTCCACACGGGAGCCAGGGGCTCGAAGACCGGGGTTTCGGAGGGGAAAAGGACCGGGATGGGACGGGCCGGGATGGCCGATGCCCGCAGCGACTGGTTCCTTCTCGGAGAATCTTTCTTGCGGGCGAACCACAGCACCACGCGGGCTTCACGCAGGGACGGGAAGTATTCCACAAGGAGGCGTTTCCACACCCTGCCGCCTTCGAGAGCCATCATCTGCTTCTTGCACCACTGTTCGTCTCCCCCGCTACGCTGCCAGATGTCGGCAATCTTGTCGTAGTCGGGATCACCGGCTTCATGCAGCATGCGCACCAGGCGGCCGTAGTCCTCGGTGATGCTCTGGGCCTGGTACGGAAGAGACTCGGCCGGCTGGTCCAGGCTTTCGCTCAGGAACTCGATGAGACGGCGGGTACGGGCCCGGCTCAGGCGCACGTTGTTCTGGTAGGGACCTTCCAGGGAGGCTGCGCCCTTGATGTACATCTGGCGCAGTTCCATGTCCTGCGACTTGAGCCAGGGAAGAAGGTCTTCGTTATAGAGGGCGATGAAGGGATCCTCTGCGAGTAGCTCGGTACGGTTCACCTTAAAGCGGATGCCCCGGGCAATGGCGTCGAACAGGGAATCGGAAACGACGGGCGGGGTGGTGACGGACTCATCCGAGACAAAAACAAAGGGGTAACCGGGCAGCTGGAGGTAGCGAGTATTGTCCGGCTCTTGCGCACGCACACGCACGCAAGCAGCTAAGGACACACACAAAAAAAAGAACCAGCGATGCCAGCTCATAGAAAGTTGAGGTTTGTTATCGTTACTAAATTTCGTCGGCCCGGATGGGCTGCAGAACATACACTAAAACCACTGCAAATGTATTAAAATATTTTTAAAAATAGCGTCAAAAACAGTCAAAGAGAACGTTTATTTGTACATTTTTGACAAAATACGGTATTGGGAATTCTGCAATTATTTCATTATGTTTGCAATTCACAAACAAGCATCCCGACTATGAAAGTAATGAAATTTGGCGGCACCTCCGTAGGAACGGCCGCCAGGATACAAGAGGTCGCACGCCTGGTACAAAAGGAGGGGCGCACGCTGGTGGTCCTCTCCGCCATGTCCGGCACCACCAACTCGCTGGTAGAGATTGCCGGCTATCTGTATAACCGGAATGCCGATGGCGCCCGCGACGTCATCGGCCGCCTGGAGGCCAAGTACCTCAAGACCCTCCGGGAACTGTATTCCACGGAGGAGAGCCGGGCCGCGGCCGAGGCTTTCATCCGCCAGACTTTCGAGGGCATCACCGGCACCACGCGGGAGCTCTTCGGCGCGCAGCAGGAGAAGCTCATCCTGGCCCAGGGAGAACTCCTTTCCACCCACATGATGGAGATTTACCTCAAGGAGCAGGGAGTGAACGTGCTCCTTATCCCCGCCCTGGAGTTCATGAGAACCGACTCTCAGGGAGAGCCCGACCAGGAATACATATCGGCCCACCTCAAGCCTTTCCTTGAGAAGAAGGCCGATGTCTATCTCACCCAGGGCTTCATCTGCCGCAACGCGCACGGGGAGGTGGACAACCTTCAGCGGGGCGGGTCCGACTACACCGCATGCCTGGTGGGTGCGGCCATCGGCTCGGAGGAAATCCAGATCTGGACCGACATCGACGGCATGCACGACAACGATCCCCGCATTGTGGAGAAGACGTCGGCCGTGCGGCATCTGCACTTCGAAGAAGCGGCGGAGCTTGCCTACTTCGGAGCCAAAATCCTGCACCCTACCTGCATCCAGCCGGCCAAGTTCGCCAACGTGCCCGTGCGCCTGAAGAACACCATGGAGCCCGAGGCGCCCGGCACGCTCATCGACAATGTACCCGAGCCCGGCACCATCAAGGCCGTGGCCGCCAAGGACAATATCACCGCCATCAAGATCAAGAGCTCCCGCATGCTGCTGGCACACGGTTTCCTTCGCAAAGTGTTCGAAATATTCGAGAGTTACCGTACGCCCATCGACATGATCTGCACTTCCGAGGTGGGTGTCTCCATGTCCATTGACGACACCCGCTACCTCTCCGAGATTGTCCACGACCTCAAGAAGTACGGCACCGTTTCCGTAGACCTGGACATGTGCATCATCTGCGTGGTGGGAGACATGGACTGGGAAAACCTGGGCTTTGAAAGCCGCGTTCTGGGAGCCATGAAGGATATCCCCGTGCGAATGGTGAGCTACGGCGGCAGCAACTACAACATTTCCCTGTTAGTGAAAGAAGAGGACAAGGCCCGCGCCCTGCAGGCGCTGAGCCGTCATTTGTTTGCATGATGCTCAAAGGTACTTATCCCCTCCAGCGTTTCGAGGGCCTTCAGACGCCCTTTTACTACTACGACACCCGCCTTTTGCAGGACACGCTGGATGCCGTTAAGGACCAGCTTCAGGACCGTCCCACGTGGCGCATGCACTATGCCGTCAAGGCCAATCACAACCCCGTACTGCTCCGGCAGATTGCGGCGTCGGGCTTTGGTGCCGACTGCGTGAGCGGCGGTGAGGTGCAGGCTGCCCTGGACGCCGGTTTCCGTGCCTCCGACATAGTCTTTGCCGGGGTGGGCAAGGCCGATTGGGAAATCCTCCTCGGCCTCGAGAAAGGCATCGGCCGGTTCAACGTAGAATCATCGGCCGAGCTCCGGGTCATTGCCCAGTTGGCCGCAGAGAAAGGGGTGGTGGCTCCCGTGAGCCTTCGCGTGAATCCGGACATCGGGGCGCATACCCTGGCCGGCATCACCACGGGCCTTGCGGAGAACAAGTTCGGCATCTACCACGGCATGGTGGACGACGTAGCCCGCGAGGCATTGTCCCTGCCTTCCATACGCTTTTGCGGCCTGCACTTCCACATCGGTTCACAGATTTTGGAAATGCCGGACTTTGCGGCGCTCTGCAACCGCATTAACGAGCTTACGGACCGTCTGGAAAAGGAAGGCATTCCCGTATCGGATATCAATGTAGGCGGAGGCCTTGGCATTGAATACGAGCATCCCAATCACTTTCCCATTGCCGACTTCGCCTCTTACTTTGATACATATAAGCGCGGGCTTCGCAGCGACCGGCCTGTTCACTTCGAACTGGGCCGCGCCATCATCGCACCCTGCGGCACGCTCATCACACGCGTACTCTATGTGAAAGAAGGACTTGCCAAGCGTTTTGCCATTGTAGATGCCGGCATGAACGATCTGGTGCGCCCTGCCATGTACCACGCCGTACACCGTATCGAGAACTTATCTTCCGACGGCCCCGAACTCTCCTACGACGTAGTAGGCCCCTGCTGCGAAAGTTCCGACGTGTTTGGGAAAGATATCCTTTTGAACGAGTGCCACCGCGGAGACATCATTGCCATCCGCAGTGCCGGCGCCTACGGCCAGTCCATGGCCTCGCAGTACAATTGCCGGCCGCTGGCTCCGGCCTACTTCTCCGAATAAGAGGTTTGTCTTCTTCAAATTGAGCCGCAAAGGCTTCCACCAGCACGCCGCCAGGACCGTTTTCCTACAAATTACGCCCTGGCGGCATGCTTGAGCATTTCTAGATGCGCACTTTGGGCGCTTTTTGCACATCCCCACGTGCTCGAGCATTTCCAGATGCGCATTTGGGGGCATTTTTGCGCATCTCCGCGTGCTTGGAGTCTGATCAATATGGTGCGAGGGGTTGCGATGGCCAAAGGAATTTGGTTTTTCGCAAAGCCTTGCGAAAAATAAATTCCTTTGGCCGATGGCCCCAGCAAATATCAAAAAACTCCAAGCCGTAAAGCTTGGAGTTTTGAAGTCTGGATGACTGGACTTGAACCAGCGACCTCCTGGTCCCTAACCAGGTGCGCTACCAACTGCGCTACATCCAGAAGATTGGACCGCAAATGTACGGCTATTTTTTGAATTTGCAAAATTTTTATCAACAAAAATTGTAACTTTGTAGCGTTATGGGAGTATACAGAACATTACAGGAATCCGAATTCCAGGACATCGCAGCACGTATCCTGCTGGAAGACAATCACCTACTCATTTTTAACAAGAAAGCTGGAGAAATTGTGCAGGGAGACAAGACCGGAGACGAGCCCTTGTCGGAAACACTCAAGGCCTTCATCGCACAGCGGGACGGCAAGCCCGGGCAAGTGTTTATGGGCGTTCCTCACAGGCTGGACCGCCCGGTGAGCGGGGTTTGTGTCTTTGCCAAAACGTCCAAAGCCCTGGAAAGGCTCAACGAGATGCTCCGCAACGGAGACCTTCACAAAACGTATTGGGCCCTTACGGCCAATCACCCTCCCAAAGACAGCGACACCCTCACGGACAACCTTGTGCGCAATGAAGCCCAAAACAAGTCCTACGTGGCCAAAAATGGCAAGGAAGCCCGTCTCAAATACACCCTCATCCAAACCACCGACCGCTATTACCTCCTCGAAGTGGAGCTCTACACCGGCCGTCACCACCAAATCCGCTGCCAGCTTTCCCACATGGGGTGCCCCATCAAAGGAGACCTCAAGTACGGAGCCAAGCGTTCCAACCCCGACGGCGGTATCTCTCTCATGGCCCGCCGTATACAATTCATCCACCCCGTCAAAAAGACAGAGGTGGATGTAACGGCTCCTGTTCCCAAAACGTGGAAAGGGATAGAGGAATAGGCGCCCCGGCGCTGGTTAAAGGTTTCTGTTAAATTTTTTTCTCATTCGGGAACACCAGACACCTGGCTGCTCCCCCATCACTACCTTAAAACTGCGAAGGAAGACGGTCTGTGACCGGAATCCTGACAGGGATGACATGTCTATGACACGCAGCCCCATGTTTTTCCGGAACAGTTCCATGGCGTACATAACCCGGTAATAGTTAACGTACTGCCTAAAGTTCTTCCCCGAGTAGCGGTTGATGGTTTTACTTAAATAAACCTTGTTGGTATAGACCGCATTGGCCAGGTCCTGGAGGGAAAAAGACGCCACCAGGAAAGGCCGGCGCTCGGTCATATACCGGCAACACCTGTCGTACAGATACTGATCGATTGCCGCCGTTTGAATGGGTGCAGACATTACGTCCGCTTGGGAGAGTTCGGCATCCTTCTGGTGCAGTTTAAGATAAAGGATAACTCCTATCAGAGTTGCTACAGCCAAAAGAAATGCCAAAAGTAGCACTAACAGGTGATTCATGAATTGAGGAATAGTTTGGTGGCCGGGGCGCCCTATCCTCTATGTCAGAGATCTCTTATTTCTTGATGGTGTCGAAGCCCTTGCCATACACGCCGTTGACGGAGCTCACGGACAGGAAGGCCTGGGGATCGATTTGCTTGATGTAGCGAAGCAGCAGGTTCAGGTCTGTCTTACGGGTAATGACCATGAGAACCCGCATGTCCTGCTTGGTGTACCAGCCCTTGCCGTCCAGCACGGTAACGCCGCGATGGAGGTCGTGGGTGATGGAATCGGCAATCTTGTCGTAGTGCTGCGACAGGATGAACAGCTGCACGCTCTGCTGCGAGCCGGAGATGTACATATCCAGCACATAGCTGTTCACGGTAACCAGGATGAGGCCGTACAGCACCGTAGTCACCTTGTCATAGAAGGGCATCAGGTGCGTAAGTGCGGCACCATTCGCATCCACCATGGCCTTGCCGGTCTCGGGGTCGATGTCCGGGACAAAGGAAGGCACCACCAGCGAAGACAGGATGATGACAAAGTCCAGGAACAGGATTACCTTTCCCGGCGACACGTTGTGGTACTTGGTGTAAATGAGCGCGATAATGTCCGTTCCTCCGGTGGAACCGCCATTGGAAATGCTCATGCCGATGCCGATACCGGCCATCAGGCCGCCCATCAGCACCGACAGCAGCTTACCGTTATCCAGCGACAGGTGCTTGATGATTTCCGCGGGGATAAGCCCCGGCAGAAAACGCAGCGCCACGGACGCCAGCACAATGGCATAGAGCGTCTTGGCCCCGAATCCCATTCCCAGGATAACCACAGCGGCAATGATGAGAACGGCATTGAGGACAAAATAGGTATAACCCATCTGGATGGCGCCGTTTGTTGCATACTGGATCATGGACGAGATACCGGAAACGCCGCCGCCCACCAGGTTGTTGGGGATGAGGAACAGCGACCAGCCCGTCACATAAATCAGGATGCCCAGAGTGACCAGCAGCCACTCCTTGACAACGGTGAAAGCCGTTTTTTTAAGAATCGTAGGCATAACTATTTCTTAAGAACAACATTGACAATGCGGCCGGGCACCACAATCACCTTGGCAATGGAAAGCTCTCCCACGTACTGGGGCGTTTTCTCATGGGCGCGGACGAGGGCCTCTACCTCCGCAGGGCTGGCCGATGCCGGTGCATCCAGGAAGAAGCGCGTCTTGCCATTGAAGGAGACAGGATAGTTCACGGAACTGTCCACGGTGAGTTCGGGCTTGTACTCCGGGAAGGCGGCATACACCACGGAATCTTCATGTCCCAGCTGGTGCCACAGTTCCTCCGCAATATGCGGGGCAAACGGGCTCAGGAGAATGGTAAGCGGCTCCAGGATGCCCCGCTTGGAGCAGTTACCCAGTTCGTTGAGGGCAATCATGAAGGCCGATATGGTGGTATTGTAAGAGAAGTTCTCGATGTCCTCCTGCTCCTTGCCGATGAGCTTGTGCAGGGCCTTGAGCTCCTCCTTCGTGGGTTCTTCGTCAGTAACCAGCCACTTTTCGCGGTCCCAGAACAGACGCCAGAACTTCTTGAGGAAACGGTTGACGCCGTCAATTCCCTTGGTGTCCCAGGGCTTGGCCTGCTCGATGGGGCCCAGGAACATCTCATAGAGACGCAGGGTGTCGGCACCGTACGTGTCGCAGATCTTGTCCGGGTTCACCACATTGTACATGCTCTTGGACATCTTCTCAATAGCCCAGCCGCAAATGTACTCGCCGTTCTCCAGGATGAACTCGGCGTCTTTGTAGTCCGGTCTCCAGGCGCGGAAAGCGTCCAGGTCCAGCTTGTCGTTATAGACGATGTTCACATCCACATGCACCGGGATGGTCTCGTACTGGTCCTTCAGGCCCAGCGACACGAATTTGTTAGTTCCCGGAATCATGTACACGAAGTTGGAGCGGCCCTGGATCATGCCCTGGTTGATGAGCTTGCAGAAAGGCTCGTCCTCTACCACATAGCCAAGGTCATACAGGAACTTGTTCCAGAAACGGCTGTAGATGAGGTGACCGGTAGCATGCTCGGTACCGCCCACATAAAGGTCCACGTTGCGCCAGTATTCGTCGGCCTGCCTGCTTACGAGCGCCTCCCCGTTGTGCGGGTCCATGTAGCGGAGGTAGTAGGCGCTGGAGCCTGCGAAACCGGGCATGGTGCTGGTTTCCAGCGGGTATCCGTTGTACGTCCAGTCCTTGGCACGGGCCAGCGGCGGCTGACCGTCTTCGGTGGGTTTGTACTGGTCAATCTCCGGCAGGGTCAGCGGCAGGGCCTCGAAGGGAACGGGAGTAGCAATACCATCCTTATAATAGATAGGGAAAGGTTCTCCCCAGTAGCGCTGACGGGAGAAGATGGCATCGCGGATGCGGAAGTTCACCTTGCGATGGCCGATGCCGTGTTTTTCCACATAGTCGATGGCGGCGGGAATGGCCTCCTTTACAGTGAGTCCGTTCAGGAAACCGCTGTTGCACATGATGCCTTCCTTGGCATCCAGGCTCTGCTCAGAGACATCGGCCCCCTCAATAAGGGGAATGATGGGCAGGCCGAACTTCTTGGCAAACGCATAGTCACGGCTGTCGTGTGCCGGAACGGCCATGATGGCGCCGGTGCCGTAGCCGGCCAGCACGTATTCGGAAATCCACACCGGTACTTTCTCTCCGGTGAGCGGGTTAATGCCGTAAGAACCGGAGAATACGCCCGTCACAGCCTTGCCGGCCATGCGTTCGCGCTCGGTTTTCTTCTTTACCTGCTCCAGATAGGCTTCCACCTCTTCTTTCTGCGCTTTTGAGGTGAGCCTGGAAACCCACTCGCTCTCGGGAGCCAGCACCATGAAGGTGACGCCGAAAACGGTATCGGCACGGGTGGTAAAGATGGTGACGTCATGCTCCTGACCGTCGCACGCCACCTTGAACACCATCTCGGCACCCTCGCTGCGGCCAATCCAGTTGCGCTGCATTTCTTTGAGAGAGTCGGTCCAGTCCAGTTTCTCCAGGCCGTCCAGCAGGCGGGCGGCGTAGGCGCTCACGCGCAGCTGCCACTGAGTCATCTTCTTCTGGAAAACGGGGTGACCGCCGCGCTCGCTGTAACCGTCTTTCACCTCATCGTTGGCGAGAACCGTACCCAGGGCCGGGCACCAGTTCACGGTGCTTTCTCCCTGATAGGCAATGCGGTAGCGCATGAGGACATCGGCCTTCTCTTTCTCGGAGAAACCCTTCCACTCCGCGGCGCTGAACGGCTTTCCCTCGCTGCAGGCGGCGTTCACGGCGGCCGATCCTCCCTTCTCGAAGGCGGCTACGAGGTCCTCGATGGGACTGGCCTTCTGGAGGTCGTTGTTATACCAGCTGCCAAACATCTTAAGGAAGGCCCACTGGGTCCACTTGTAATAGTCGGGATCTGAGGTGCGGAATTCGCGGTCCCAGTCGAAGGAGAAACCAATGCGGTCCAGCTGCTGACGGTAGCGGGCCACGTTGTCGTGGGTGGTCTTCTCCGGGTGCTGACCGGTCTGGATGGCGTACTGCTCGGCCGGCAGGCCAAAGGCGTCGTAGCCCATGGGATGCAGCACGTTGAAGCCCTTCAAGCGCTTGTAACGGGCAAAGATGTCGCTGGCAATATATCCCAGCGGATGGCCCACATGAAGACCCGCACCGCTGGGGTACGGGAACATGTCCAGCACATAGTATTTGGGTTTGGCCTCATTGACCTCGGCCTTGTACGTCTTGTTTTTGGCCCACCAGTCCTGCCACTTTTTCTCGATCTCTACAAAATTATAATCCATATCTTATTTTAATTTCACTCCGTTGATTCCGAATTTTCCTTTTCCCTTGTCCAGGCGGAACTCCACGCTCACCGTCACGGACACTTTCACTTTCTTGCCGTGATGACGGGCAGGCCGCCACTTGGGCGAGGCGCTCACCACGCGGAGTGCCTCCGCATCCAGAGACTCATGGATGCCGCGAACCACTCGCACGTCCCCTACCTCTCCTTTTTCGTCAATCACGAATTCCACCAGCACCCTGCCCTGGATGCCATTCTCAGAGGCATACTTCGGGTATTTGAGGTAGGGATACACCCAGCGTTCCATGAAGATGCGGGGGTCTGCCGAATTCAGGAACATGGGCTTTACATCCACATCGCTGTAGGCATAGACATCGGCCGATACCTTCTCGCTGCGCGTCACGTCCGAATTACGGAACAGCGGACGCGGGCCGTTTGCAAGGTGCTGGACAAAACTGTAGATGTATTCCAGTTCCCGCTCCATTCCGTCAAAGTCTATGATATCGTAGGTGTCACGGCCGGTTGCGTGCTCGGGATAGCGGCCGCTTGAAAAAAGGACAGAGGGGATTTCCTTGTCGTAAAACACCACCTGGTCTCCGGGATAGGGAGCCTGGGTAGTGAGCTGTGCCTGGATGGGCAGCAGCTCCCCCTGCAGGGTGTTCACCAGAGCATTGAGGTCTCCGTTGGAAGCGGTAAACGCCAGAAGGCCGCCGTTCCCGGCCGTTCCCAGCATATCCAGGTTTACCATGGCGTCTATCTTCTCCACATCGGAGGCGAAGGTGCGGTTGAGGAAATACCAGGACCCGGCAAAAGTTTGGGCCGATGCGCCAAATCCCACGAAAAGGATGCTCCTGCGAAGAAGTGAACGGGAATAAGACAGCTTGCGGGCCAGTTCCAGCATGAGTGCCATGCCGGAAGCATTGCCGTTGGCGCCGTAGTAGATGCGGTTCAACTTCTGGCCGTCCACTACGAAGGTGTCCATGCCCAGGTTATCCATGCGGGCGCCAATCACAATGTAGTGGTCTTTCTGGGCTTTATCCCAGCCTTCCAGGAAGCCCACCACGTTGCGGGAGCTGAGGGTGTCGGGAGAACCCGCCACTTTGAATTCGTTCCCGGCCGCCAGGATATCGATACCGAATTCCTTAAGACAGCCTTCCAGGTAATCGGCCGCCATTTTCTCCCCTTCGCTGCCAGCCTTGCGCCCTTCCATCTGGGCGGCCGACAGCGTAGCTACATGTTCCTTGAGGGCCCGGACGGTTTCGGAGTCGTCCAGGTCTTCGAGGGGTGTACGGTACTGGGCGCCAAGGCCCGTAGCGATGAAAGCGGCAGAAAGCAGTACAAACAGACGTTTCATCTTCTATACATTCATCAGGATCCAGCCGTCTGCCGGGCATACTTCGGTTCCACGCATCTGCTTCAGCTTTTTCAATGTCTCCTCCAGGTTATCGGAGGGGCACACGGAAACCGCCAGGAGCCCGTTCCGGAAACTGATGATGGTAGCCGTATAACCGGCCTCGTTGCACTGGGTGAGCTTGCGCTCCGCAAAGGTACGGTTGCGGAAAGCGCCCACCACAATGTAGTACTTGCTCTCCAGTTTGGTTGTGAACAGGCCGCCCAGCCTGGACGGATTCAGAACCGTTCCGTGGGCCTGCGTGAGCGAATCCAGCAGTTCCTGCTCGCGGGCTGCAAGGGCCTCGGCAAGGGCTTTCTCCGCTCTTTCCATGGAATCCAGCACCGCCTGGTGCCGGGCTTCCTCGGCGCGCATCCTTTCCTCGCGCATCTCCTCCAGCCGGGCCGATGTGGGCCTTCCGGCAAGGGTACGCACGAAGTCGCAGCTGGAGACAACGCTCAGCAGCATGACAGCCAGTATGAGGGTCTTTTTCATAGCATAATCCTCCTTAACCTACAAAAATACGTTTTTTTTACGGCTTGTCAAAGGCCCTGACGATTTTTGTAACCAAGGGGTGACGGACAATGTCTTCCGTGCTAAAGCGCACGGTAGCAATACCCTTGATTCCCTCCAGGAGCTGGATGCCGGCCAGGAGACCGCTGTCCTCCCTTCTGGGAAGGTCTATCTGGGTGGCATCGCCCGTCACAATGAACTTGGCATTCACGCCCATGCGGGTGAGGAACATCTTGAGCTGCCCCAGGTTGGTGTTCTGGGCCTCATCCAGGATGACGCAGGCTTTGTCCAGGGTGCGGCCGCGCATATAGGCCAGCGGAGCTATCTGTATGGTTCCATCGGCCATGAACTCCTGCAGGCGGCGGGAGGGAATCATATCGGCCAGGGCGTCGTAGAGGGGCTGCAGATACGGGTCCAGCTTGTCCTTGAGGTCTCCGGGAAGGAAACCCAGGCGCTCCCCTGCTTCCACGGCCGGACGGGTAAGGACGATACGCTTGATCTCGCGGTTTTTGAGTGCGCGCACCGCCAGGGCAATGGCCATATACGTCTTTCCCGTTCCGGCAGGGCCCACGGCAAAGATGAGGTCGTTCTCAAAGTAGGCCGATACCAGATCCTGCTGGGTTTTGTTGCGGGCGCGGATGGGCTTGCCGTCAGTGCCGTGCACGATGACGGCATCGGCGGTAGGACGCGACTGCCCCCCGCCCGCGAAGATATCCTCCACGTCATAGACGGTAAGGTTCATCTTGTGATGGCGCTTGTCCACCAGCTCCGCAAAGCGGATATTGAACTCCGCAATGTCACTTTCGCGGCCCTCCAGGATGAGTTCATTGCCGCGCGCCACCACCTTCAGATGCGGAAAGTAGGAGCAGAATTCGGTAAGGATTTTATTGCCCACCCCATAGATTTCGATGGGGTCGATGGCTTCGAGGGTGACCGTTTTTTTCATACAGGCAAAAATACAAAAAATTGGTGTGCAAATCAACCGACTTGCACACCAAATCATTTACAGGGGGAGAAAACTACTGGGCGTTTTCCACGATGGCGTTCCACTTCTCGTAGGCTTCCTGGTACTTGGGATCTACGTTACGCAGCTGGAAGTTGAGACGCTTGAGGTAGTCGGCGGCAGCGGCCTTCACCTCAGGGATCTCGCTCACTTCGTAGCACTTCTCGAAAGGCTCCAGGGCGCTGATGTAAACCTCGGTGAGCTGGGCGGCGAGCTCGTCGTACTTCTTCCACTCGCGCACATCCAGGGCGTTCATCTCGTCCACGATGGCTTCACCTTTCTTGAGGGCCACGTTGGCCTTGCCGTAGTAGCACATGTCGTACTTGTCGTTGATGGCAAGTCCCTTGTCGTAGGCGGCCAGGGCCTTCTCGAAGTCCTTGATGCCGGTGTAGATGTTACCTTCTACATAATAGAGGGAAGGGTTGTCGGGCATGGCCTTCTTGGCCTCATCGAGGAGTTCCACAATCTTGGCGGGATCCTCATTGGTCTGCAGATACAGGTTGATGAGGTTGGTGAGGATGGCGGCATTGTCGGGGTAGCTGGTAAGACCGGTGGCCAGATAGTTCTTGGCAGCCGTAGTATCGGCCTGGGCAAGAGCGCACTCGGAGAGGTTGGCATAGACGTTACCGTCCGAGTAGAAGCCATTCGTGAGGCACTGGGTGTAGTACTTGTTGGCGCGGTCGTAGTTCTTTACCTGCATGGCGGTGAAAGCGGCGTTGTAGGCAGCGTCGTTGTTCACTTCGGTAACAGGCTGGGTGGAGGACACCTCGAAGGCGCCCATGAAGTTGTCGCTGGCCTTGGCCATGTCTCCCAGCTGATAAGCGGTGAAACCGTCGTTGTAGTAGTCATCGGCAATAACCTTGAGCTTGGGAGCGATATCCTTTTCCTTGGCACCCAGTTCGAAAGCCTTGACATAGGCCTTGGCGGCCTCGCACAGCAGGTCACCTTCCACGGAAGGCTTGGTCACTTCCACGAGGGAGAGCACACCGGCCTCGTTGAAGTAGATGTTCACATGGGAGAGCTCCCACTTTTCGAAGGTCTGGCCACCCACCTCCACATTGCTCTGGGAAAGGGGCTTTTCCTTGTTCATCATTCCAAAGGTATTCTTGTCGATACCAAGGGTAATGTTGGCGGTAGGATTCTCATAAGCCTTCATGTAGGCCTCGGCCAGTTTGGTCCAGGTTCCGGCTTTGGCAGCCTTCTTGGCATCCTTGGAAGCCTCGAGGGCCTTATCCACGTCCTTCTGCATAGCTGCATCGGGCTTCTGAGCATAGGCAAGCTGCAGGGAGCAGGCCAGTGCAAGTGCGAAAACTAACTTTTTCATACTATAAATGTTTGATTATTATTCCTCTGCGGGGGTTCCTTCTGCAGCCTGGCTCTCTTCTTCATCGCTGTGGGCGACTACGGAGATGGCTGCGATGGAATCTTTTTCCCTTATGTTGATGAGCTTGACGCCCTGAGTGGCACGTCCGGCAACACGGATGGTGCTGACAGGCATTCGGATGGTCATACCGGAACGGCAGATAATCATGAGGTCATCCTCATCGGTAACGTTCTTGATAGCTACCAACTTACCGGTCTTTTCAGTGATGTTCAGGGTTTTGACGCCCTTGGCACCGCGGGAAGTCTGGCGGTAGTCGTCTACTTCCGAGCGTTTGCCGTAACCGTTTTCGGAAACGGCCAGCACCTGGTGCTTTGCAGCGTCTTCAGCGTTCGGGTCCTGGCTGGAAACGCCAATCACGAAGTCATCTTCATCAAGATTGATGCCACGGACACCGGTGGAGGTACGGCCGAGGGGCCTTGCCTCTGATTCATCGAACCTTACGCAGCGTCCTCCGTTGGCGGCAATCATGATATTGCAGTTGCCGTTGGTGAGGATGGCCTCCAGGAGTTCGTCGTCCTCGCGGATGTTGATGGCGTTGACACCGTTGGTGCGGGGACGGGAGTAGGCCTCCAGAGTGGTCTTTTTCACTACGCCCTTCCGGGTAACCATCATGATGTAGTTGTTGTTGATGAATTCTTCATCCTTGAGCGACTTCACATTGAGGTATGCGCGCACGGCATCGTCGGGTTCGATCATGAGGATATTCTGGATGGCGCGGCCCTTGGAGCTGCGGTTGCCTTCCGGAATCTCGTATACCTTGAGCCAATAGCATCGGCCTTTCTGGGTAAAGAGAAGAAGCGTGCTATGGGTATTGGCAATATAGACGTGCTCGATGAAGTCTTCGTCACGGGTGGCGCTTCCCTTCATGCCCACGCCGCCGCGGTTCTGGGTGCGGAACTCGGTGAGCGGGGTGCGCTTGATGTAGCCCAGGTGGGAAATGGTGATGACCTGGTCTTCATCGGCATAGAAGTCCTCGGGGTTGAATTCGTCGTCGGCGAGGGTGATCTCTGTGCGGCGAGGGTCTCCGTAGCGAGCCTTGAGGTCCTGGGTTTCGGCCTTGATAACGCCGAACTGTTCCTCCACAGAGCCAAGGATTTCCAGGCAGCGGGCGATGAACTTCATGAGGTCGTCGTACTCGTTCTGGAGCTTCTCGCGTTCCAAGCCGACGAGCTGGCGGAGACGCATTTCCACGATGGCGGCCGCCTGGGGCTCGGAGAACTGATAGCGCTCCATGAGCATGGTCTTGGCTTCCTCGATGCTCTTGGACTCGTAGCGGATGATATGGACGATTTCGTCGATGAGGTCCATGGCCTTGAGGAGACCTTCCAGGATGTGGGCGCGCTTCTGGGCCTTGTCCAGATCGAACTGGGTGCGGCGAACCACTACCTCGTGGCGGAAGTCCACGAACTCCTTGATGATTTCCTTGAGGCTCAGGGTGCGGGGACGTCCTTTTACCAGAGCCACGTTATTGAAGGAGAAGCTGCTCTGCAGGGGGCTGTACTTGAAAAGCATGTTCAGGACTACGCCGGAGTTGGTGCCCTGCTTGAGGCGGATGACGACGCGGGTTTCACCGCGGGAACTTTCATCGTTGATGTAGGAGATGCCTTCTATCTTTTTTTCGTCGGCGAGTTGGGCAATCTTCTCGATCATCTCGCGCTTGTTCACCATGTACGGGATTTCGGTGACGACGATGGTCTCACGGCCCTTGTCGTCCACTTCGATCTCCGTCTTGGAACGCACCACAATGCGGCCGCGGCCGGTCTCGTAGGCTTCTTTGATGCCGGAGCGGCCCATCACCAGGCCTCCCGTAGGGAAATCCGGGCCCTTGATGTACTGCATGAGCCCGTCGGTGGTGATTTCCGGGTTGTCGATGTAGGCGCAGATGGCGTCGCAGCACTCTCCGAGGTTGTGGGGAGCCATGTTGGTAGCCATACCTACGGCAATACCGGAAGCACCGTTGAGCAGCAGCAGCGGAGCCTTGGTGGGCAGCACGGTAGGCTCTTCCAGAGTGTCATCGAAGTTGAGCACCATGTCCACGGTGTTCTTGTCCATGTCTCCGAGAACGTCCTCCGCCATTTTCTGGAGCTTTGCCTCCGTGTAACGCATGGCAGCGGGAGAGTCACCGTCCACGGAGCCAAAGTTGCCCTGGCCCTTCACCATGGGATAGCGCTGGTTCCACTCCTGGCCCAGACGCACCATGGCGTCGTACACGCTGGAGTCTCCGTGCGGGTGGAACTTACCCATGACCTCACCCACGATACGGGCGCTCTTCTTGGTCTGGCCGCTGTAGCTGAGGCCCATGTTGTCCATGCCGAACAGCACGCGGCGCTGTACGGGCTTGAGGCCGTCACGCACGTCCGGAAGGGCACGGGACACAATCACCGACATGGAGTAGTCGATGTAGGCCGTACGCATTTCGTGGTCTATCTCTACCTGCTCGGTGTAGCCAGTTGCCCCGACTTCCTCCATCATATCTTTCTCTTCGTTTTTATCCATTTCTTTTACTGTTCCTTAAAACATACAAAGATAGGAAAAAGATGGCAAAAAAACAAGAAGGGACCGACCCCTCCGGGCCGATCCCTTCCAGCACTTATTCTGTCCAACCTACTTGGTCACAATCTTGATGTTGTCCAGATACCAGCGGTTCTGGCCGCGAGCAGAGTTGGATACATAAGGGTCTGTGTTGGTAGGACGCAGGATGATGCGGCTCTCTGCGGTTGCACCGGTGATGGACACCGTAGCATGCTGCCATTCCAGTTTGGTAAGATCCTTCTCCGTGGGCTGATCAGAGGTGAGTTCGGTGGTAACGCCGTCAACCTCAACCGTCAGGGTCATGATGTCGGGTTTGCTCTTTCCGGTCATGCACCAGCACCAGTCAAAGGTCAGTTCCAGATTGGTAGCACCACTCAGGGCGCTGATAGCGGGAAGCACCAGACCCGAGCTGTAGTCCGTCTTGCCAAACTTGAGGTAGTTCTTCTGCAGGTACAGCGTCTGCCCGTTGCTGTCGGTAGGGGCCGATGTCTGCCAGCCCTCAATGCCCTTGCCACTCCAGATATATCCATATCCCTTGTCCTGGAGTGCAGCCATGATAGGCTGCAAATCTGCTACGGCCATAATGTTGGGCGAAGATCCAACCTTGTTGTCGGTCACGTCATCCGGAGCCTTGGCAGCCTCGGCGTAAGGGGCCAGCCACTCGAAATCTTCATCAAGGACCGTGGTACCGGGTTTTACACCGCCGCCTTGACCGCCTTGGGCCGGAACAACCTTGATGTTGTCCAGATACCAGCGGTTCTGCTTGCGGGCGCTGTTGGTGACCGTCGGATCACTGTTAGTAGGACGGATGGTAACCGTAGTTGTGGCCGATGCACCGTTGATGCGGACCTCTGCATGCTGCCATTCCAGTTTCGTCTTTCCGCCTCCGTCAATGGGCTGTTCAGATACAAGGGTACCGCTCACTTTGTCCTGCGTATCGGCAAACGTGCCATCTCCTTCAATGACCAGCGTAAGGGTGGTCAGGTCGGGCAGGCCGGTACCGGTCATGCAGTAGCACCAGTCAAAGCTCAGAAGCACGTCATCCGTCCCTTCAATAGCCTTCAAGGCAGGTGTACGGAGACCGGAGCTATAGGAGGTCTTACCAAACTTGAGATAGTTCTTCTGAAGATACAGTGTGCGCTTGTTGCCGTTATCGGGATTCCCGTCAGACCAATCCTGACCCTTCCATCCCCACACAAAGCCATAGCCGATCTCCTGGAACTTGGCAATCATATCGCCATAGGTAGCAGCATTACCGAACACATTGGGAGCGCCGTCGGTATTGACCGAATTGTTCGCCACATCGTCGGAGACGCCTTTGGCAGTCCAAGGAGCCAGCCACTCGAAATCATCCTCGAAATAGATGACCTGATCCAGGCCGTCGTCCTGGATCTTGGTAGCCAGGACGCCCAGCATCTTGGCACCCAGGATGCCGTAGGAGTAACCCCACAGCGTTACCTTATGGCCATTCAGGGCAGAGAGGCTCATTCCGGCCGGGGCGTCGATCTGCTTCACGACATACTCGGCTTCACCTGCCGTCACCACAAGGTTGCCGGCCGAAACGATACCGCTGGCCTTGACATAATCCATGGAAGCGGCGGTGTAGGCGGCGATCTGCTCATTCAGGTCGAGCGGCTCGGGATACTCGAAGGCGCCGGCTTCCGTTACACTACAGGCATCGGCCTGAGAAACGACGGGAACGCCGTTGGCGGTACCCTTGATGCCCTTCAACGTCACCTTGTCGCCCACGGAAACTTTCTGTGCGCTGCTCACATACACGTTCACCGTACCATCCGACACGACGAAGCCGGAGCCGGCGACGGCGACGACCACACCCTCATCCAAAATGAAGGACTTGCCGTCGGCAAGACTGGCAATTTCGCTCACGGTGGAGTGCTGGGCATTGCGGTAGGGATCGCCGGCCTGGGTTACAATGATCATGTGCCGGCTGGAGAGTTTGTTACCGGAGAGGAAAAGGGTATCTTTTCTGGGCTCCAGCATACCGGCCTCATCCATGTTTTCGTAAACAGTAACCGTAACGACGGTTTCCCCGTTACCGGTGCTGGGATCGGCTACAATCCAGGAAGGAGCCGTCACATGCCATGTGCCGTCAGAGACAATGGTCACGCTTTTGGGCGTAGGATTCTGGGCCGGAAAATCCATGAGGGACACATCGCCCAGCACAGCCTTGGCGACGGAGGGGCCGGCTTCCTTTGCGCAGGAAGCCAGGAGGAGCGCTCCGGCCATCAGGATAAATATCTTTTTCATGACTTATTTCCAGTTAGGATTCTGTTTCAGGTTCTCATTCAGCTGGAGTTCCTTCTCCGGAATGGGATAGAAATAGTGCTTGGACTCATCGAAGGAGTGCGGCACGGTCTTCAGGGCATCGCGGACACCGGAAGTAGCCAGTTCTCCGGTAAGCGGGTTCACCAGATAGAAGAGCTCGTCCGTTGCGGTGGCATCACCGGTAGCAGGATCGAAGATCTTGAAACGGACACCGGCGGCATCGCTGTTGCCCGTGTAGAACGTGTATTTGCTGGCATCACCGAAATCGTAAGAACCGGGGCCGGGGATGTACATGCCGTACATCGGCTGGTTGAGGCAGTAGCCGGCCTTCCAGCGCATGAGGTCGAAGTAACGTCCATAGCCTTCCTGGAAGAGCTCGATGGCGCGTTCACGTCGAATCTCAAGAATGACGCCCTTGTTGCCGTCCGTCACATTGGGATAGCCGGTTTCCTCAGACATCAGGTAAGGATCCGGGTGGGCATTGGCTTCTTCCACATTCAGGTTAGGCATGCCGGCACGGTCTCTCAGCAGTTTGATGGAGATGTTCACGTCGTCCTGGGTAAGCGTTCCAAGTTCGGCCTTGGCCTCGGCGTAAATCAGGAGAACCTCTGCGTAGCGGATGACCGGCATGTCGTTGAAGGAGTTGTCGGCGGTATACGGCTTAAGGGAATAGTCCTGCACGAACTTGATGGGCTGGTAGCCTGTCTGGCAGTAGGCGAACTCGGGACCGTCCTTGCTCACGCCGGGATTCTTCCAACTGTAGCCGGGAGTACGGATCGTCTGGGCAAGACGAGGGTCGCGGCCGGCCACTTCATCGGCGAAAGTCATCACGTTCCAGCCGGGTTTGTCGGTGAAACGGGTGCCGTCGGCCATCAGGTACATATCTACCATTTTCTTGGTCATGCCAAAGCGGGCGGCCGTCTGGGCCGTCATCTCACGGCTGCAGTCATGCATGATCTTGAGGTCACGGTCATAGTTGACGGCCAGGATGATCTCGTCGGTATTGGCATCATTGGAATTGAACAGCGCCAGGTAATCCTTAGAGGGATTGCCGGTGGTGAACAGCTTGTACTGTTTGGAATCCATCAGCTCCTTTGCGGCCTCTGCGGCCATCTCAAGATAATCCTGCCAGGAATGCGTGGTTCCATCGGCCGCCGTGTAAGAATCCTCGAAAGGGGCCGGCGTGGAGTGATACTTGCGGAAGGTGCCTTCAAACAGGCAGAACTGGGCCTTGAGCGCCAAAGCCGTATATTTGTTCACACGGTAAGCGGTCTCGGGGGCCTTGGCTTTGCCGGGCAGGTCCTGGATAGCCACTTCGATATCCTCCAGCATGTGCTGAAGTACGGTCTCGCGGGTGTCACGCGGATTGTAAAGGGCATCGTCGGCAGAACCCAGTTCGCGGTCAATCCACGGAACGTCGCCGAACTTACGAACCATGTCGGCATAATAATACGCACGCCAGAACTTGGTAAGGGCGACGTATTCCGTCACGGCCTTGGCATCGGTACACTTGTCCACGTTGGCAAGCAGCGTATTCATCTTACGAAGGTTGGTAAAGGACCAGCCGCCGCCGGAAGCCGGAACGGTGCGGTCATTTCCACCGCGGATAAGGCTGGAAGGATTCACTTCCACGAACACATCACTTTCACGGGCAAAAGGAGTCTTGTCCAGAAGGTTGTTATAGAAAGTATTGGTGAACAGTTGAAGGTCTTCGGCCGTTCTGAAATAAGCGTCGGGAGTGAGCTGGGATTCCGGAGACAGCGTGAGCCATTTGTCCAGATTGCAAGAAACTGCAGCGAAGGCAGCCAGCGCAAAATATATAATTCTCTTTTTCATACTCGTTTCCATTAGAAGGTGATGTCAATACCGAACATGAAAGTCTTCTGCCAGGGATACGACGTGTTGTTGAGGTCGTTTACGGGATCTCCGTCGCGGTCGAAGCAGCTTTCCGGATCCAGGTGGTCGGTAATCTTCTTGATGGGCGACCAGTAGGCCAGGTTCTCACCGGAGAAATACACTCTCACGCCCTCCAGGCCCACACGGGAGATGAGCGACTTGGGCAGATTGTAGCCGACAGTGAGATTCTTGAAGCGCAGGTAGCGGATGTTCTGGATATAACGGTCGTTCACACGACCCAGTTCGCCGCCGCCATTGGAAGCCACGTTGGAACGGGGACGCGGGAAGTATGCGTCGGGATTGTCCTCGCTCCAGCAGTTGTCCAGGAAGTTCTTGGCCAGAAAAGTGGGATAACCCAGGCTGTAAGGACCCCAGAAGTCAAAGTTGTAGCGGGAAGGATACCAGTAATGGTTGCCGGTTCCCTCGAAGAAAGCGCTTACGTCAAATCCGAAGTAGGAGAAGCCAGCCTGGATACCATAGTGCAGGCGGGGCAGCGAGTTGCCCAGATAGATGAGGTCTCCGTGGTCGGACAGGGTATTCTTTCCAATGCCGATGACGCCGTCGCCATCGAGGTCGGCATACTTGACATCACCGGCCTTCCAGCCGCCGTTGAGGTTGGCGTTGCAGTAAGACTGGTCCACGCGGCCGGTGTACTCGAGAGCCTCGGCATTGGAAGCGAAGAGACCGTCCACATGGAAGCCCCAGATCTCTCCCAGTTCCATTCCCTCGTAGTAGTTGCTCAAGAGCTTGGTGTCGTTGTTGAAGCGGGTAATGTTGGAGCGATACTCACTCAGCGTGGGCTTCACAAAATACTCGAAGTCCTGGCCGAAGAGCTTGAAGGAGTCTCTCCAGCTGAGGGAGAGTTCGTAACCCTTGGTACGAAGGTCGGCGGCATTCATCTGGGGCACAGCGGCGCCATACACGGCCGGAAGGTCCATACCGTCGGTGAGCATGCCGTCCGTGTCGCGGATGTAGAACTCGCCGGTGAACTCGAGTTTGTTACCGAAGAGGGCCACATCCAAACCCAGGTTGGTCTGCTTGGAAGTCTCCCAGGTCTTGTCGGAAGCCACAGGGTCTCCCAGGTTGGTGTAACGGGCCATGGAGCTTCCGCCAAAGTTAAAGGCGCCGAAGTCCTTGAAGTTCACCAGGCGGATGAAGGAGAAGTTACCCACATTCTGGTTGCCCAGGGTACCATAGGAAGCACGGATCTTGAGGTTGTTCACCACGTGCTTCAGGGGCTCGAAGAAGGGTTCCTCACTCACGCGCCATCCCAGGGATGCCGAGGGGAAGAAGCCCCACTTGTGACCGGTGGTAAAGCGGGAAGAACCGTCGTAACGGGCCGATACTTCTACGAGATAACGGCCTTTGTAGTCATAGTTGAAGCGGCCGAAGAAACCGGCCATTCTCCATGCCGACTGGCCGCCGGTGAGTTCCGGAGAACGGGTGGCGGTACTGATAAGGGCCAGGTCTGACAACTCAGTGGAGATGAGGTCATAACCCTTGGAGCCGACACGCTTGTAATGATAGTCGTCGAAGTTGAGACCGGCCATCAGTTTGAAGTTATGCGCTTTTTGGAGGTCGAACTCATACGTGGCGTAGGCATTCCATGTCTGGCGGACATACTCCTTGATATCTTCCGTCATGTAGTTGTCGTAGGCGCCGCCATTGCTGTAGACCACCACTTCGCCGGGATTCTGGGAATACTCGATCAGGTTGCGGCGGTGCGTATCGTGGTTATTGTAGGTGCGATACGTATAGTTGGCCTTGAAGGTAAAGCCCTTGAAAGGAGTAAGGGTGAGTTCCGTGGTGGTAGCCAGGTCGGTTCTCTTCTCAAGATTCAGGTTGTTGCTGGCATAGGCCCAGTGACGGCCATTGGCCAGACGGTAGGAGGACGGAAGGCCGTTGGCAAAGTAAATCCAGGTTCCGTCCGGGTTCTTCATGGGGAAGCAGGCCGGAGCGTGACGGTCACCGTATGCGAAGGAGTCCTGGATATCGGCCAGGCCCGGGAAATCATACGAGCTTACAAAGAAGTTGGTATTGTTGCTAAGGCGGATCCACTTGTTGATCCGGGCATCCACCTTGGCCCTGAGGTTATACTTCTGATAGACGTCGGGGCGGGCTTTCACCATACCTTCCTGTCGGTCGTACTGGCCGGACACATAGTACTTGACGGCCTTGCTGCCACCACTTACGCTGAGGCTGTGGTTGGTGGTAGGATGCACGTCCCTGTAGAGCTCGTGCCACCAGTCGGTATTCGCATAGTACTTGTACTTGCCATCCTGGATTACGACCCAGGGACGCTCGGGATTCTCTGTCTTATCGTTCACACGGCGCAGAAGTTCCATCATATCGGTCTGCGTATAGTTCACGTAATTGGAGCCCTTGCTCTCATACCAGAATTTGTTGATGGTATAGACAGACCAGTAACCGGTGGTTTCCCAATCGGTAGAAGTCGTAGGCCGCTCAAAGCCCCAGCGGCCGCTGTAACGGACGGTGGCCTTGTCCTTGTCATCACCACCCTTGGTGGTTACCAGGATAACGCCATAGGCGGCACGGGCGCCGTAAACGGCAGCAGAAGATGCATCCTTGATAACGGAAATGGAGGCGACATCCTGCGGGTTGATACGGTTGATGCTGCCCTCTACACCATCGATGAGCACCAGGGGTTCACCACCGTTGATGGAGGTGTATCCACGGATGTTCAGGGAGCCGGTAGAGCCGGGATTACCACTGGAGGTGGAAATATTCAGGCCAGGCACAGAACCCTGCAGCATGGTGGTAAGGTTGTGAGCCGTACGGTTTTCCAGTGACTTGCTCTCCACGGAGGTGATGGCACCGGTGAGGTTCACCTTCTTCTGGGTACCGTAGCCCACGACCACAGTCTCTTCCAGGGTCATATTGTCTTCGGCCAAGGTTACATTCACCTTGTCCTGCCCGGCGCCCACCGTAACGTTCTGAGTCACATAGCCCAGGCTGGAAAACACCAGGATCACTTCGCGGGAAGGAACCCGGAGGCTGTAGGAGCCGTCTGCACCGGTCATGGTTCCGGTGGAAGTTCCTTCCAGAACGACGCCGACACCGGGGACGGCAAGTCCCTGGGCATCGAGCACCATTCCGGACACCGTCCGGTTCTGAGCCTGCAGGCCAAGGCTGGCAAGGGCAGAGATTAGCAGGGCGGCGAGAATCTTAGAAAGTCTCATACGCAAATAGGTTAATGATTGAGTTATTGGTTTTTGTATTCAGTCAGTGCAAAAGTCTTGGGGCGGGTCATCGTCTCCGTGAACTGCTTGCCGTTACGGTCGGTGACGGTAACAACTACCGTAGAGTTCGGGGAGGAAGCCTGCGCCTTAAAGAAGTGGCTCCACTGGACCGTCAGGAAGTTGGGACTGGCCTCTTCCTTGCAGCGGGGGGCACTGAGCGCCATGATATGGGCCGGGTCATAGGCATAATCCCGGGTAACGGTAAGGGGCTTGCCGTTTTCTGTAATACTCACGCTCCAGTTTTCATCAAAGTCCCATACGTTGACAAGAATAGTGTTGGCCGGGTAGCCGGACATAGCGCTTACATAAGGCGTAAACTTGCTGTTGCCGCCACCGGCTGCCGGGGTTACCACCTTGGCCACCTCATTGATGTCATAAGCGCGGAACTGATAGTTCGCGTCATGGCCGGCTGCCTGGTAGTAGTATTTCATGTCCTTGCCCTTGAACTCCCAAACGGCGTATCCTCCGGGGGTGCCATCTTGGGACAGGTGCAGGCCGGGCGTCTTCTTGCCGGACCACCACCAGGATGCGCAGATGGCGCCCTCGTTGTGCTCCTCGAAGCCGGCGTTGTGACGGCGGTTGAACAGGTTATGCGTGTGGCCGCTCAGGAAATGGACATTGTATCCGTCAAGGGCGGCGATAAAATCTGCCATATTGGCTTCTCCGGCCGAGTTGGCGCCGTCCATATAATTATTATTGTACGACGTAGCGCCGTTAGGGCGGGAAAGCGGAGCGTGCGAGGTAATGACAACCGGAGTAGTCTTGTCCACGTAGGAAAGGTCTTTGGAAAGCCAGGCCATCTGCTCGGCGGTATAGTCCAGTACATACTTTCCGCGATTGGCATCTCCCGTTCCCACATTGTTGTAATCAATGTTATCAAGGACAATGAAGTGCACCTTGCCCAGATTGAAGGAATAGTAGGTAGGAGCAATGTCGCGGGTATAGCGGAAGGCCTTCTCAAAGTCTCCCACGGAGTTCATGTCGTTGTCATGGTTACCCATAGTGTGGAAGAAGGCGATGTCCTTGAAATGGCTGTTGGCCGTTTCAAGATACTGCGGGAAAGAGTAATTCTGCGAATACCAGTACAGATCCCAGGTCATGTCTCCCAGCGTGAGGCAATACGTTTTACCCTGCGCATTAGAAATGCTGCGATTCAGGGTCTTGGCTACCTCGGCAAACTGCTTGGTGTCGTCATTGCGGTTGGCAAGGTGCATGTCTCCAAGAACAAAAAGCGTAAAGTTGTCATTGGAAGATTTGACAAGACGGAAATCCTTGCGCTCAGCATCGGCCACTTCCTTCTCCAGCGCTACGCTGAACTCCGGAAGGATTCCCTGCAGGGGAACCTCATAGCCGGAAGGAATGATTATGAAAACATACTGCCACTTCTTGGAAGACTTCATCTGGTAAATTCCGTTTGCATCCGTCTTCACAATGAGGTCTCCGTCCGACACCAGCACGCCGGGAACACCCTTTCCCTCGCAAGTGACAATGCCGTAGACCGTAGTACCGGCGGCTGGTTCCACCACCAGCGGTTCAAGGATGGAAAGATTGAGTACCCCAACATAGAAACTGACCTGGTTACGCTGGATATAGAATTTGTACTGTCCGTTCACAAGGTCTTGAGGAAGGGCAAAGGAAAGCGAAGAACCGTCTTTCACAGTAAGGACAGGAGTAACGAAATCCTGATTGGCGACACTCCGGAGCACAACGTTGTCCGTTTCCTTGATACCGGTTTTACCCATCAGCGGGATTTGGACGGCCTGTCCACGTTCAACTTCAAGGGAAGAAGGGAGGGAAACATAAGTGGTTACAACCTTTTCTACTTCTGTATCACTGCTGCCGGAGCCCTGGCAGGCTATTAAATTTACAGATAAAGCAACAAGCAACAGCAGGTTAAATCGGTTTAGTCTATTCATCGTTATTCAGATTCTGCAGTTTCTGGGTGTAAAGTTACTATATTTTTTACTAACTTTGGTCACCTAAAACTCATAATTCGTAATGAAGAAAATCGTTACTGCCATCATTCTGGCCGCTTTTTTGGCCCTCTCCCCCGCCTTCGCCCAGGACCTCCGCTACACCGAAGCATCTGACCTTACGCTAGTTGGAAAACTGTTCCCCGACACACCCAACCCGTATCACCGGGTAGACACCGTCAAATATAAAGGATTCACGAAATCCGAGAACCGGCAAGTGCGGGAATCGGCCGGCATCGCCGTCGCATTCCGCACCAATTCAAAGGTTATCCGCATCAAGACGCGCTTCGGAGAAATGGAGAATCCCTCCAATACCATGGGAATCAGCGCTTCGGGTTATGACCTTTACATCCGCGACAAGGACGGAAAGTGGCTCTGGGCCGCAGACGGTCCCCGTAACCGCAAGTACGAGGATGTAAAACTCGCATCGGCCCTGGACGGCACCCTGCACGAGTGCCTGCTGTACCTGCCGCTGCTCAGCGAGGAGTATTCCGTCCAGATTGGCGTAGAAAAGGGCGCTGTCCTGGAAGCCCTGGAAAACCCCTTCCGCCACCGCGTGGGCATCTTCGGCTCCAGCTTCACCCATGGGATAAGCACCTCCCGCCCGGGCATGACCTACCCGGCCCAGTTTGCCCGCCACACCGGCATCCAGCTCCTGAGCCTCGGATGCAGCGGCAACTCCAAACTGCAGCCGTACTTTGCAGCGGCGCTGGCCGATGCTCCCGTGGACGCCTTCATCTTCGACTCGTTCTCCAATCCTACGGTGGAGGAAATCCAGGAGCGCCTCTTCCCCTTCATCGAGCGTCTCGTAAAGGCCCATCCGGGCAAACCGCTCATCTTCCAGCGCACCATCTACCGGGAAGGACGCAATTTTGACACGGCTGCAGCCAAGAAAGAAAGCGACCGCATTGCCTGCGCAGACAGCCTCATGGCCATCGCTTGCGCCAAATACCCGGACGTCTACTACATCCACCCCTGCGCCACCTCGCCGGACCACGAGAGCACGGTGGACGGCATCCATCCCGACAACCACGGATACACCCTCTGGGCCCGCTCCATCGAGGAGCCGGTCATGGCTATCCTTCGCAAATACGGAATTGAATAGTACCCCGATATGAAAAAACTTCTGAATGTACTCATCGTCCTTGCCCTCCTTGCACTTCCGCTGGAGGCCAAGAAAGTCAAGGGCAGCGTCAAATGCGGCGAGAAGGCCCTCGCCGGCGTCGTCGTCAGCGACGGATACCGTTTCACCGTCACGCAGGCCGACGGCAGTTTCTCCCTGGACACCCACAAGGAGGCCCGCTGCGTCTTTGTCATTACGCCGTCCGGCTATGTGGCCGATTTTTCCTCCGGCGCCCCGCAGTTCTATCTGCCCATCGCCGGCAACAAGACGTTTGACTTTGACCTGAAGCCGTTCGGGAAGGGTTCCGACTATACCATCTTCTCTGTCTCAGACCCGCAGATGCAAAACCAGAAACACCGCAGGCGCTTCCTGGGCCGTCCGCTCGGAGACCTGCAGGGCATGAGTAAAAAGTACAGCGAACTGCGTCCCACCGTGGGCATCGCCCTCGGAGACATTGCCTGGAACAAGCTGGAAATGTTTGATGCCTACAAAGAGGCCATTGCCACCACCGGCATTCCCTTCTATGCCGTGATCGGCAACCACGACCACATTCAGAACAAGAGCGGGGTTGCCGCGGGCGCCGCCTACGAGGCCGCCTTCGGGCCCTACAACTATGCCTTCTGGCTGGGCCGCGACCTTGTGATTGGTGTTGAGAACCTCATCTTTGTGGCCAGCGGGGACAAAGATCCCGGCAAATCCTCCAATAATTATAAGGAAGGATACCCGCAGGAAACCCTGGACTTTGTGAAAGGGCTCCTCGCCTATGTTCCCAAGGGCACGCACATCTATATGGCCCAGCACAGTCCCATCCGCTTCCTGTTCCCGCGCAAGAGCCGGAGCATTGAGAACGCAGACAAAATGCTGGAAATCCTGGAAGGTTATTACGTAGATATCCTCTCCGGTCACACGCACATCATGAATACCGTGGCCGTGAACGACTTTGTCACCGACCACAACGCAGCTGCCCTGGGCGGTGCCTGGTGGGCCACCGACTGGTGCAAGGACGGTACGCCGCGCGGCTACCAGGTCATTTCTTCCGTGGACGGGAAGGTGGACTGGCAGTGGCACAACCTGGATTACCCCGACACCTTCCAGGTACAGTTCATCGGCATGGACGAGGCTCCCCTCCACCCCAATGCCGTGCTCGCCAATGTATGGATGGCCGATGCTTCCTGGAGCGTGGAATGGTACGAAGACGGTGTCTATAAGGGAAAGGCCAGCCTGGTGCAGGAGATTTCCCCCGACTACCGCGACGAGATTGTGGGCGTATATAAGGGAGACGCCTCCAAGATTCCCGGCTACAAGAAACCCGAGCCCATGTGGCATTTCTATGCCGCAGAGCCTTCCCAGTATGCCTCAACCGTAGTAATGGTGGTGAAGGCCCCCGACGGGCGTGAGTGGAGCCACACCTTCGACCTCTCCAACCGTTCCTACATAGACCTGCAGGCGCACCGCGGCGGCGCAGGCCTCATGCCGGAGAATACGGTATCGTCCATGAAAAACGCCATGGACCTCCATGTGAACACGCTGGAATTCGACCTCCAGCTCAGTGCCGACGGAGAGGTGGTGGTATCCCACGACAACTATTTCCACTCTCGCTATTCCATCCGCCCGGACGGAACCTTTATCCAGAAGGAGGATCCAAAGGAGTACCTTTACAAGATGCCGTATGACAGCATTGCCAAGTACGATGTGGGACTGCGGCCGGTAGACCGCTGGCCCGCCCAGAGAAAGGTGGCGGAGCACAAGCCGCTGGCCTCGGCCCTGATTGACTTCACGGAGAACTATGCACGCGAGAAGGGCCTGTCGGCCTTCCGCTACAACATTGAAATCAAGTCCAAGGCTGGGAAAGGGGAAGGCGTACAGTGGCCAGACTACAAAGAGTTCTGCGACGTATGCATTCCGCTCCTTCTTTCCAAGAACCTCGGAGACCGGCTGGTCGTGCAGAGCTTCGACGTCCGTTCCCTGGAATACATCCACAAGAAATGGCCGCAGGTGGTCCTTTCCTACCTCACCGAAGACCAGGACAATATTGTGGACATCCTGTCCAAGATCAGCTTCACGCCCACGTGGTGGTCCCCCAACTTCGAGGTAGTCACCCGCACCAATGTAGCCTACTGTCACGGACTGGGCATCAAAGTGGTTCCCTGGACCGTGGATGAGCCCGACGACATCGCACGCATGGTGGAGGTGGGCTCCGACGCCATCATCTCCAACTATCCTGACCGCCTTGTCAGCGTAGTGCGGGAAGGAAGGTAGATCTGATTGTATTATCCCCAGACTTCCCCGGCCACTTCCTGCACCAGGCGGAGTTTGGCCCACTGCTCCTCTTCGGTGAGGCGGTTGCCGATTTCGCAGGAAGCGAAGCCGCACTGGGGGCTCAGGCACAGGCGTTCCAGCGGAATATACTCGGCGGCTTTTTCTATGCGCTCCTTGACCAGGGACTTGAACTCCAGGCGGGGAGACTTGGTGGTAATGAGGCCCAACACCACCATTTTGTCTCCGGTTACGTGTTTGAGGGGGCCGAAACCGCCGGAGCGGTCGTCGTCAAACTCCAGATAGTAGGCATCTACGTTTTCCTTTTCGAAGAGGACCTTGGCTACCTTGTCATATGCGCCGGAGTTGGCATAGGTAGAGTGGTAGTTGCCACGGCATACGTGTGTATTGATGAACATATCGGCGGGCTTTCCCTCGATGACCTTATTGTTGACAGCGAGGTTCATCTCCTGGATTTCCCTCAATCCGCCTTCGTCCACACCCCACATGTATACGGCGGCAGGGTCTACCAGCATACCCCAGGTGCAGTCGTCAAACTGCAGGCGGCGGCATCCGGCAGCATATACGGCCTGGATGAACTGCCGGTAGGCCGTGACCAGATCATCGATGAGCTCCTCCTTTTCCGTATAATACTTCTGTGTATTCTCCTCTGCAAAGGGCATGATCATCTGGGCCAGGAACTGGGCCGGAGCCGGAATGGTGAGTTTGGCCTCTGCGTCCGGGCCGGCAAGTTCTTTCACAAAACGGAAGTGGTCTACGAAGGGATGCGTGGCGCCCATGGAAACCTTTCCGGTGAGGAACGTGTCGTCTATCATGGCGGTTTCTCCGTGGAACGGGAGACCGGTCTTGGTGGGTGCATGGTCCACGCCGTTAAAACCCCACATGAAATCCAGGTGCCAGGCCTGACGGCGGAACTCACCGTCGGTGACTACCTTGAAGCCCAGTTCTTTTTGCTTGGCGACGAGGACTGTGATGGCTGCATCTTCCACCTTTTTGAGGTCGAGGGCCGAGATGGTGCCCGCGGCAAATTGCGCCCGGGCTTCTTTCAGGGCCTGCGGGCGCAGGAAACTGCCCACGAAGTCGGCCCTTTGTGCTGCTTTAAAGGGTTGATTGTTCATAGAATACACTACTTTGTCGGCCATAAAGGTACGACAAAAGTTGGAAATAGCAAGGCAAGAATGTATATTTGCGCATAAAAACTGTTGTTTATGCGCAAATTCGGACTATTTTTGGCTATTCTGACGGTTTCGCTCAGCGCAGCCGCCCAGGAAACCTACCTTTTTGCCGAGCGTGACACCTGCTCCCTCTATATGGATGTCTTCCGTCCCACAGCCGGCAGCGAGACTACTTTTGAAGGACACGCCAAACCCACGGTCGTCTTCGTTTTCGGTGGCGGCTTCATTAGTGGTCAGCGCACCAATAACTTTACCCGCCAGTGGTTCCAGCGCCTCAATGACAATGGATACACGCTGGTCACCATTGATTACCGGCTGGGAATGAAGGGATTCAAGGTGGGAAAAGGCATCAAGGGAGCCCTGCAGGCCAGCGACCGTTTCTTCCTCTCCCAGCAGGTGGGTGTAGAGGACCTCTTCTCCGCCATCAGCTTCCTTGATGAGAACAAGGAAGAACTGGGAATAGACCCTGCCAACCTGGTGGTTGCCGGCAGCAGCGCCGGTGCCATCATTGCCCAGGCTGCCGAATACGATATTCTCCGTGGCCGTACCGAAGGTCTTCCGGAAGGCTTTCAGTTCAAGGGCGTCATGGCTTTTGCCGGTGCCGTCATCAGCACTAGCGGAGAACCCAAATACAAGCAGGCCCCCTGTCCGGTGCTCATGCTGCATGGCACCGCAGACCAGGCTGTGGCTTATACCAAATACACCGCAGCCGGACGCGGTATCTGGGGCAGTGACTTCCTGGCCGCCCAGTGGGCCAAGAAAGGGTACAAAGGTTATTGCATCTACCGCTTCCAGGACCGCACGCACGATGTCGCTTCCTATATGAACTACCTGTGGGATCTGGAACAGGCCTTCCTGGAAAAGAATGTCATCCTGGGTATAGCCCGTACTGTTGACGCCACGGTGGACGATCCCTCTCTCCCTTCCTGGGGCCAGGTAAGTCTGGACAGTATCTACCGCAGATAGCCTTCCGCGACAACGTCCCCCAGCACTTTTGCCGTGATGCAGAAGTGATTAATAATGAGCGATTTACAGAATTTCTCCCCGGTCGAAACGCCGGGGAGAAATTCTGTATTATGCCGTATATCAATAAGTTACACATCACGGCCGTGACGAAAAAAAAATTTTCCAGCTTGCGCAGTACTTTGGCGCAAGCTGGAAATATCTTTGCATCAGAAATTAAAAATGATGCCTTATGAGAAACACGGACTACAACCAGATGGAAAGCATCTCCAACATGATCTCCTCCAATGACTCCTTCCAGGCGCTCAAGGGCCTTATGGAAGACCTGGGACTGGAATTCGAAGAAGCAGACTGCATCTAGTCTTCCTTCAGCTCAACCACGGTAGACTCTTTGTCCGGAGACAGGGTCACGCGCAGGGTACGTATGCCGCTGCCGGCCTTGGACTTCGAGAGCAGAATACGGTCTCCGATAATGAATTCGCTCACCGGATCCTCCACATAACGCACAATGGCCCGTTTCAGCGGACGGGCGCCGTAGGCCGGGTCGTAGCCAGCGTCGGCGATAAACCGCTTGGCCGATGGCGTAATGGTCAGCTTGTAACCTGCCGCCAGGGCGCGTTCACGAAGGTCTTTGAGTTCAATGTCAATAATCTCCTCAATCGCTTCCCGGTTCAGGGAATTGAAATAGACCTGGCCGTCCACGCGGTTGATAAACTCCGGCGGGAACGCTTTCTTCACGGCTTTCTCCACCACACTTTTCCTGTCCACCTCCAGGTTTTTGCCTGCTGTGGCAAAGCCAATACCGTTTCCATACTCCTCCACTTCGCGGCTGCCCACGTTGGAAGTCATGATGACAATGGTATTCTTGAAGTCCACCATGCGGCCGTTGCTGTCGGTAAGCCGTCCTTCATCCATAACCTGCAAGAGAAGGTTGAAGATGTCCGGGTGTGCCTTTTCAATCTCGTCCAACAGCACCACGCAGTAGGGTTTACGGCGCACGCGCTCGCTCAGTTGCCCTCCTTCTTCATATCCCACATATCCCGGAGGCGCTCCAATCAGACGGCTCACGCTGAACTTCTCCATGTACTCGCTCATGTCAATGCGCACCAGGTTTTCCTCACTGTCAAACAGGTATTCTGCCAGCGACCGTGCCAGCTGCGTCTTACCCACGCCGGTAGGGCCAAAAAACAGGAACGTTCCAATGGGCCGGTTCGGGTCCTTGAGCCCCGCGCGGTTGCGCTGGATGGCCCGCACCACCGTCTCGATGGCCTCGTCCTGGCCGATGATACGTCCCTGGAGACGCTTCCGCATCTTCACAATGCGGTTTCCTTCACTCTCGGCCACCTTGGTAACGGGAATGCCCGTCATCTTGGACACCACGCTGGCAATGTCCTCGGCATCCACGGTGTGCGCAGCGCCCTTTTTCTTCGCAAGGGACAGCCGCACCATGGAGCCGGCCTCATCCAGGGCGTCAATGGCCTTGTCGGGCAGAGACTTGTCGGTGATGTAACGGTCTGTCAGCCGCACGGCCGCCTCAACGGCTTCGTTCGTATAAGTAATGCCGTGGAATTCCTCATATTTGGGTTTTAGATGCTGCAGAATCTCGATGGATTCCGCCACACCCGTTGGCTCCACCACAATTTTCTGGAAACGCCGGTCCAGGGCGCCGTCCTTCTCCACAATCTTGGTGAATTCGTCCAGGGTGGTGGCGCCGATGCACTGGAATTCTCCGCGTGCCAGCGCCGGCTTGAGCATATTGGCAGCATCCAGACTGCCGGAAGCCCCGCCCGCGCCCACAATGGTGTGGAACTCGTCAATAAACAGAATGAGGTCCGGGTTCTCGGAGGCCTCCTTGATAATGGCCTTGAGGCGCTTCTCAAAGTCTCCGCGATACTTGGTGCCGGCCACCACCGAGGCAATGTCCAGCGACAGGATTCTCTTTTTTGCAAGGGCGGCCGATATATCCCCGGAGGCAATCTTCTGCGCGATGCCTTCCACGATGGCCGATTTTCCCACGCCGGGCTCGCCGATGAGCATGGGATTGTTCTTCTTGCGCCGTCCCAGGATTTCGATGACGCGGGAAATCTCCATGTCCCGGCCCACCACCGGATCCAGCTTTCCGTCACGGGCCGCCTGCGTAAGGTCGTAGGCAAACTCCTCGATGGAGAGTTTCTTGTCGGCCTCCGGCTCCTGATCCGGTCCCTGTGACGGCTGTTCCTCCTCCCGGGGAGCCGACGGGGACGACAGCATGCCCTCGTCCTCCATATATGCCAGAAGACGGCCGTAGTCAATGCCGTGCTGGCGCAGGTAAACCTGTCCGTAGCTCTCGGTGGTACGGCACAGGGCCAGCAGCAGATGCTCCGGACGGGCCGCGGGACTCTTGAGCCGCGACGCTTCCATCACAGTGATGCTGAGCACGTTCTGCGCCTGGCGCGAGAAACTGATATGGTCCAGCTGTTCGTAGGGAATGGTCTCATTGGTAAAAATGCGCTGGTCAATGAAGGACTTGAGGTCGGCCGGTTCCACGCCCAGGCTCTGGACGCTCCGGAAGGCGGCGTTGTCCTCATGACGGATAATGCCCAGGAACAGGTGATCCGGGCCAATGCCATAGCTACCCGTGCGCATGGCTTCTTCCCGGGCATAGGCGATGATCCTGTTCAGGTCTTCGGATACTTGTAACTGCATAGACTACTTGACCAGGTATTCGGTAGAAATGCCGCCGACCTCTTCCAGGACCATACGGGTAATGCGTCCCTTGGCATTGTAGTCCAGTTCCATGCCGGTGTAGCCTTTGAGGGCAGGCTTGCGCATCTTGATCACTACGTGCTTGCCGCCCTTTACCTGGGTAACGGTGCAGTCGGCGTCCATCTCCTTGGCAATGTCTTCATATTTACCGGCGATACCATATAATATGGCGTTTCGCTGCATGCGCACGGTCTTGTTGTTATCCGTGTTCACATCCAGCGAGATACCCCTGAGGTCAAAACGCAGGAACGGACCGTCCACGATGAAATAGTCACCGTCGGGCTTGGAGTAAATCATTGCCAGATTGTCAGGTGCAGTATAGGAAATGGTGCCCTCGCTCAGAATCTTCTTGCCGGTGAGCTTAAGAGTCTTCGTCTGTTGGAAAGTGCTTTCAAAGCTTTGTGCGCCAGCGGTAAAGCCCGCCAGCAGCATGGCGATAACTAATATTTTTTTCATAACAATGGGGTTATTCATCAAAAATAATACCTGTCAGTTACAAATACAGCGCATGGGTATTCTTGATCTCGTCCATCACAAAGGAAGACAGGATGGAGCCGATGGAGTCGATATTGCCCAGCACGTTGATGATAAACTCGTTATAGTAGCGCATGTCCGGCGCCTGGATCTTGAGGAGATAGTCGTACTCCCCCGATACATTGTAGCACTCGGCCACCTGCGGAATGTCCCGGATCACGGAAATAAAGTCCCGGGCGATGCCCCGGTTCATCTGCTTCAGCTTGACGGAGCAGAACACTGTGAACCCGCGCCCCAGCTTTTCCGCATCCAGCACGGCCACATATTTTTTGATGAAGCCGCCCCGCTCCAGGCGCTTCATGCGCTCGAATACCGGCGTGGTAGACAGATTCACCTTCGCCGCCAGTTCCTTGGTGGTCAAGCGCGCATTTTCCTGCAGCGCCCGCAGGATCTGCAGATCCACACTGTCCAGCACAATCTCACTCATAAGAATAATTTTCTATCCTAAACCGTTTTTACCGGCAAAATATTCTTCTTTTTCTTTAACTCTTGGCAAATATAGAAATATTTTCCAAAATAATTTAAATACTTGTAAGATTTTTCTACTTACCCTACCTTTGCACCGGAAACAGGGAAGGGTATTCCGAACCTGTGCCACCCTCGGCACATAAGACCCTTCCCTGTTTCCGGCAAAAAAACAACAGAATTATGGCAAAAATCGACACCCGCTGCGTACATGCAGGATACACCCCCGGCAAAGGCGAACCGCGCCAGCTGCCCATCATCCAGAGCACCACTTTCAAGTACGAGACTTCCGACCAGATGGGCCGTCTCTTCGACCTCGAAGATTCCGGTTACTTCTACACCCGCCTCCAGAACCCCACGGTAGACGCCACGGCCGCCCAGATCAACGACCTTGAAGGCGGCGTGGGCGCCATCCTCACCGCATCGGGCCAGGCCGCCAACCTTTTCGCCGTCATCAACATTGCCGGCGCCGGAGACCACATCATCGCCGCCAACAACATCTATGGCGGGACCTTCAACCTCCTGGGCGTAAGCCTCCCCAAACTGGGTATCGAGATTACCTTCCTGAAGGCCGATGCCACCGATGCAGAGATAGAAGCCGCCATCCGGCCCAACACCAAGCTCGTCTTCGGAGAAACCATCTCCAACCCCGGCGTAGAAGTCTTCGACATTGAGCGCTGGGCGAAGGTTGCCCACCGGAACGGCCTCCCGCTCATCGTGGACAACACCTTCGCCACCCCCGTGCTGTGCCGTCCCTTCGAATGGGGAGCCGACATTGTCACCCACTCCACCACCAAGTACATCGACGGCCACGGCGTATCCGTAGGCGGAGCCCTCGTGGACAGCGGCAACTTCCCCTGGGAACAGTACGCAGAGCGGTTCCCCGGCCTCACCACCCCCGACGAATCCTACCACGGCCTCACGTACACCAAAAAGTTTGGGAAGGCCGCCTATATTGTAAAGGCCACCACGCACCTCATGCGTGACTTCGGTGCTCAGCAGAGCCCCCAGAACGCCTTCTACCTGCATCTGGGCCTCCAGACGCTGCACCTGCGCATCCGACGCCATAGCGAAAGCGCCCTCAAGGTAGCCCAGTGGCTGCAGCAGCGTCCGGAAGTGGCCTGGATCCACTACCCCGGCCTGGAGAACGATCCGCACCACAGCCTGGCGCTCACATACTGCCCGGATGGCAGCAGCGGCGTCATGGCATTCGGCCTCAAGGGCGGTCGGGAATTCGACAACCGTTTCCTGGACGGGCTCAAGCTCACCACCATCGAGACGCACGTCGCCGACTGCCACACCTGCGTGCTGCATCCCGCCTCGCACACGCATCGGCAACTCTCCGACGAGCAGCTCCGCGCCGCAGGCATCGCGCCGGACCTCATCCGCCTGTCCATCGGCCTGGAAGACCCCGAAGACATCATTAACGACCTCAAACAGGCACTGGAAAATGCTTAAACAGGAAATCAGAGTGAACCTTCCGCTGGAGGCAGGTGGCGTGCTCAAAAACGCGCACATCGTTTTCCATACCTCTTCGGGGAAGAAAGGCCGCGTCATCTGGATTTGCCATGCCCTCACCGCCAACAGCAACCCCGAGGACTGGTGGCCTGAGATGGTGGGACCAGGCCGCACCATCGACCCGGAGAAGAACTTTGTGGTGTGCGTGAACATGCTGGGAAGCGCCTACGGGTCCGAGAGTCCGGCCCGGGAGAACCCCGCGACGGGAAAGCCCTGGATGCTGGATTTCCCGCGCATCACCATCCGCGACTCCGTGAGCGCCTTCATCGCTGTCCGCAAACACCTGGGCATTGAAAAGATAGACCTCCTCATCGGCGCATCCAACGGCGGCTTCAACGCCATCGAGTGGGCCGTCACCGAGCCGGAGAGGATGGGCCGATGCCTGTTCCTCTGCACCGCTCCGCGCATTTCGCCGTACCTTGGTGCTACCGTGGAAGCCCAGCGCATGGCACTGGAGGCAGACCCCACCTTCCGGGAAGCCAAAGACCTCAGCGGCGGACAAAACGGGCTCAAGTGCGCCCGCGCACAGGCCCTTATCAGCTACCGCAGCTTCAAGGGCTTCCAGCGCACCCAGGCCGAGGAAGACCCCGACACGCTCTATGCCGGCCGTGTAGCCTCCTACGAGCGCTACCAGGGAGAGAAGCTCGTGCGGCGGGGCTTTGACGCCTACTGCTATTATACCCAGTGCAACGCGCTGGACAGCCACAACGCAGGGCGCGGCCGCGGCGGCGTCGAAAAGGCGCTGGGCACCATCCAGGCCCCCTGCACCATCGTTGCCGTAGATACCGACCAAATTTTCCCGCCGGAGGAAGGGAAAGTTTGGAGCGCCTGGATCCCGGATGCAGAATATATTGAAATCAGTTCAGACTTCGGCCACGACGGTTTCCTCCTGGAAACTGCCAAACTGTCGGCCATTATCATGAGATAGCGCCTATGCAGGTACTTAAGTTCGGCGGCACGTCGGTCGCCAGCGCTGAAGCCATGCTTCAGACCATCGATATCATCAAAAAGGCCCTGGAAGAGGACCGTACGCTGGTAGTGAGCAGCGCCATCAGCGGCTGCACGGACCAGCTCATCGGCATTGGGAAACTGGCAGCTGCCCGCGACGAGAATTACAAGGAGCAGATTGAAGCGCTGAAGGAGCGGCACCACGCCATCATCGGCAAGCTGCTTCCTCCCGGATACCGCAACAAAACCGTCCAGGCGGTGGACGCCCTCTTTGCAGAGCTCGAAAGCATTGCGCAGGGCGTGTACCTGGTGGGCGAACTCTCCCCCACCAGCCTCAGTGCCGTGGAAAGCTTCGGCGAGCTCCTCTCCACCTGCATCCTCACGGACCAATTCCTTTCGCAGGGGATTGCCTGCCGATGGCTGGACGCCCGCGAGCTCATCGTCACGCGGGAGGGAGCGGTGGACACCGCCGAAACATACCGCCGGATTGGCGAGACGCTGTCCCGGCATGTCCATACCGAGCTCTTCGTGGTGCCGGGCTTCATCGCACGCGATGCCGACGGCCGGCCCTCCACCCTCGGCCGCGGAGGATCGGACTACACCGCATCCCTGTTTGCCGTAGGCCTGCATGCCCGCAAGCTCGAAATCTGGACCGACGTTCCCGGCATCATGACGGCGCACCCGAAGGTGGTACCATCGGCCCGCCCTATTCCCTTTGTCTCTTACCGCGCCGCGCAGGAACTGTCGCACTTTGGCGCCAAGGTCATTTACCCGCCCACCATCCAGCCGGTGGTGGCCGAGGGCATCCCCATCTGGGTCAAGGACACGTTCCACCCGGAGGAGCCCGGCACGCTGGTGGAGAAAAACCCGCCCCGTACGCACGGCGGCGTAGTGGGCATCGCCCATTCGGAGGGCATCGCGCTCATCTCGCTGGAGGGCAGCGGCATGGTAGGCGTCCCCGGCTTCAGTTCGCGTCTGTTCGACGCCCTCGCCCGCGAAAACATCAACATCATCCTCATTACGCAAGCCTCGTCCGTACACTCCATGTGCATTGCAGTGGCACAGGCCGATGCCCAGCGCGCCCGCAAAGCCGCCGACGACTGCTTTGCCTATGAGATCTCCCTCGGAAAGCTTAATCCCCTGAAAGTGGAAAAGGGCTTTTCCATCGTATGCGTCATCGGGGACGACATGCTGGGTCACAGCGGCGCCACGGGCCAGATGCTTGCCGCCCTGGGCCGTCACAGCATCCCGGTACGTGCTACGGCGCAAGGCTCTTCCGAAAGGAACATCTCCGTCATCGTTCCCTCAGCCCGGGCCGATGAAGCCATCCGCGCCATCCATCACGAATTCTTTGACCGCTACGACACGCAGATTATCCCGCTCTTCATCGCCGGATACGGCCGCGTGGGCAAAGCGCTGGTTGATATGCTGCGGGACAATGCGGCAGCCATTGCCAAGCGCTCCGGCAAGGAGCTGCGCGTGTGCGGCCTGGCCCGGAGCAAGAAGTATATCATTGACACGGAAGGCATTGACCTTTCCCGAGCAGGAGAACTCCTGGAAGCGGGAGAACCCGGCTCCTATATAGATACGCTTTGCTCGCTTTCCTTGGAGAATGCCATCTTCGTGGACTGCACGGCCAACGAGGAAATCGGATTCCGTTATCCGGACCTGTTCCAGAGCGGATACAGCGTGGTCGCATGCAACAAGATTCCCTTCTCGGGCACCTATGCCCAGTTCCGCAATTTGCAGCTCGATGCCCACAAAGCCGGCGTGGCGCTGCGTTACGAGACCACGGCCGGAGCGGCCCTGCCGGTGCTGGTCACCCTGGACCGCGTGGTCCAGAGCGGCGATACGCTCGTCCGCATGGATGCCGTGCTCTCCGGAACCCTCAATTATCTCCTGGACAATTACGACGGAACAGGCTGGGACGCCCTGGTGGAAGATGCGCGCGTAAAAGGCTACACCGAGCCGGATCCCTCCATCGATCTTTCCGGAAAGGACGTCCTCCGCAAGATCCTCATCCTGAGCCGTCAGGCCGGCCTGCCGCTGGAAGAGTCGCAGGTAACGCTGGAGCCCATTCCTTCAGACATAGCCGCCCGATACGCCGCCGCCTCGGCCGCCGGACACAAGCTCCGTTACGTAGCTTCCGTGGACGCCGAAGGCCATGCCGTCGTGGGACTACAGGAAGTCGGTCCCGAAAGCCCTCTTTACGGACTTCGCGGAACCGACAACGCAATTCTTATTACGACGGGAGACTATCCCTCGCCCATGCTCATCCAGGGCGCCGGCGCCGGCACGCGCCAAACGGCCGGCGGCCTGCTCAATGACATCATGTTGGCGCTGTAAAGGGTGCCGGGGCTGGCGACATTCCCCCTATTGGACCAGGTCAAAACAAATTACAGCATGCTCATACGGTCCACGGCCAGTTCCACGAGTTTACGGATGGCCGGTTTGTAGTCCGGGTTGGAGCTCTGGAGATAACGGTTGGCAATGATGCAGCACACGGTGGAGGCGTTGTGTCCCAGCTGCGCGGCCAGGCCGGCGAGCGGAGCGCTTTCCATCTCGAAGTTGGTGATACGGTAGTCCTCTCCGGCCTCGCTGAAGCGGAAGCGCTCAATGTCTTCCAGCATGTTGGGCATGGCCAGTGGAACGCGAACCACACGGCCCTGGGGGCCGTAGAAGCCGGGAGCCGAGATGGTAACGCCCTTGATCGTCACGTCCTTCATCAGGTCGATGATCTTGGGGGAGGCTTTCACGAAATACGGGGAAGGCAGCACGTCCAGCCAGTTCATATGCTTCTTGAAGCTTTCTTCCACGGAGGGGATGGTTACCTTTTCGCGGTTGCCGTACCAGTTCATGACTCCGTCAAAGCCCACGCTGATATGCGACAGTACGTAGCTCCCCAGCGGAATGTCGGCATGCAGGGCGCCGGAGGTGCCGATGCGGAGAATGTTGAGGGCCTTGTGCACGGGCTTTACCTCGCGGGTTTTGAAGTCCACATTGGCCAGGGCGTCGAGCTCGGTCATCACAATGTCGATATTGTCCGGGCCGATGCCGTGGGACAGCGCCGTAATGCGCTTTCCGTTGCGTTTGCCGGTAATGGATACGAATTCACGGGATTCGTGGCGGAATTCGATGTCTGTCAGGTATTCTCCAATCATGTCCACGCGGGAAGGGTCTCCCACCATGATGACGTTGTCGGCCAGTTCTTCGGGTTTCAGGTGAATGTGAAACACGGAACCGTCGTTGTTGATAATCAGTTCTGATTCGGGTATTCTCATAGTATAAATGTAGTCTAATCCTCACAAAGGTAAGAAATAATTGCTATTTTTGTGCAAAATCTATCCTAAATGAAACGTATCCTCACTCTGAGCGCCATGCTGCTCTGCATGGCTTCCCCCCTCCTGAAGGCCGATGAAGGCATGTGGCTCCCGGCCCTTATCTCCCAGCGTATCGGCGACATGCAGGCCAAAGGCTTCAAGCTCTCGGCCGAAGATGTCTATAGCGTGAACCAGGCCAGCCTGAAAGATGCCGTCGTGCTCTTCGGCAGCGGCTGCACCGGAGAACTGGTGAGCGCCGATGGCCTCCTGTTTACCAACCACCACTGCGGCTACAGCTATATCCAGAAACACTCCTCCGTGGAACACGACTACCTGAAGGACGGCTTCTGGGCCATGTCCCGGGCCGAGGAACTCCCCAACCCGGGCCTCACCGTGCGGTTCCTGGAGCGCATGGAGGACGTGACGGCCATGGTACTCAAGGGATACAAGGCCAAGATGACCGAAGAGCAGCGCCAGGCGCTGGTAAAAAAGAATGCCGACAAGCTCAAGGAACAGGCCGTCAAGGACGGTCAGGGACTCAGGGCCAGCGTAGAAGCCCTGTTCTATGGCAACCAGTACTTCCTGTTTGTCTTCCGTGAGTACACCGACGTGCGTCTGGTAGGCGCTCCGCCGTCTTCCATCGGCAAGTTTGGCGGAGAAACCGACAACTGGATGTGGCCCCGCCATACCGGCGACTTCTCCATTTTCCGTATCTATGCCGGCCCCGACAATATGCCGGCCGAATACAGCGAAACCAACGTGCCCTATCATCCCAAACGTTTCATGAAAATCTCCACCGCAGGCGTGAAGGAGGGCGATTTCACCTTCGTCTACGGCTGCCCCGGCAGTACGCAGGAGTATGTGCACTCAGACCTCGTAGAATATATCCAGAACGTCTCCGACCCCGAGAAGATTGCCCTTCGCACCACGCGCCTTGGCATCATGAAAAAGTACATGGACAAGAGCCAGGCCGTCCGCATCCAGTACTCCTCCAAGTACGCTTCCGTTGCCAACGCCTGGAAAAAGTGGCAGGGAGAGGAAAAGGGCCTTCGCAAGAACAAGGTAGTCCCCGTGAAGCAGGCCTACGAAGCCCGTTTCGAGGAGTGGGCCCGGGGTACCCGCTATGCCTGTCTGACGGAAATGCTGCACAACCTCTACACCCAGCGTAATCCCGTCTACCGCGCCTACGAGTACTACAACGAGACCGTCCGTGCCGTGGAGAAAATCCAGATGGGTATGGGGCGCAAACTGGACATGAAAGACTACTACCAGCCCATCGACGAGGAAATCTTCGTGGCCATGATGGAAGCCTTTGACAAGAATGTGGATGACACCTACAAACCGGCTTACTTCCTCGAGAAGCGCGCCGCCTTTGGCGGAGACATGGTGGCCTGGAAAGACGCCGTCTTTGCCGATGAAAACGAGTGCAAAGCCCTTGCAGAGGCGCTGAACGAGCACTACACCCAGCAGATTATGCCCGTTGTTCGTGAATACAACCAGGCTATCACCCTGAGGTACCGCGACTATATGCAGGGACAGATGGAATTCGAGGCCGACAAGACCTTCTACCCCGACGCCAACCTCACGCTCCGCGTAGCGTACGGCCACGTGGAAGGGTATCAGCCTTCCGACGCCGTTTACTATCGGCCTGTCTCTACCCTGAAAGGCATCATCGAGAAGGATAACCCCGACATCTTCGACTACAACATTCCGCAGGTGCTGCGTGACATCTACGCCCGCGGCGGCTTCGAGAACCAGCCCGTCTGCTTCCTGGCCACCAACCACACCACCGGCGGCAATTCCGGCAGCCCGGTGCTCAACGCCGACGGCAACCTCATCGGCATCAACTTCGACCGCGTGTGGGAAGGTACCATGAGCGACCTCGTCTTTGATCCGGAGATCTGCCGTAACATCTCCCTGGACGTCCGTTACCTCCTCTTTGTGATTAAGGAGGTGGGACATGCCGATTATCTCTTCGATGAGATGGTATTCGCAGAATAGCGCGTAGCGCCGGACCTGGTTCACCGCATTCGCTTTTTTTTGTATCTTTGCATAAATTAAGCGAAACATGAATATCATTAACAACGCGTATGTATCGGACAAGTACCAGTACACCATGGGAAAGTCCTATCTCGACTGCGGGAAGCAGGACCAGATAGCCGTTTTCAACCTGTTTTATCGCCAGGCCCCCGAGAATAACAACTGGGCCGTCGTGAGCGGCACCGAGGAAGTGATCCAAATGGTGCAGGCCCTGGGAACGGAGCCCGAGGAATTCTACGAAAAATTCCTGCCCGGGGACGCCTACAAGGAGTTCCGGCATTACCTGGCTTCCATGAAGTTCACCGGAGACCTGTACTGCATGCGCGAAGGCGAAATCGCCTTTCCCAACCAGCCCATCGTAACGGTGGTGGCCCCCATGATTGAGGCACAGGTACTGGAAACCCCCATGCTGTGCATCCTCAACCACCAGATGGCCGTAGCCACCAAGGCATCCCGCGTGTGCCGCAGCACCGACAAACCCGTGAGCGAGTTCGGCTCCCGCCGCGCCCACGGCCCCTGGGCAGCCGTCTACGGAGGCAAAGCCGCCCAGATTGCCGGCTGTGCCAGCTCCTCCAACATCCTCACCGGCGCCTTCAACAACGTGCCCTCAACCGGCACCATGGCCCACAGTTTCATCACCTCCTACGGCAGTACCGTCGAAGGCGAGCACAAGGCCTTCACCGACTATATCCGTACGCACATGGGAGAGAACCTGATTCTCCTCATTGACACGTACGACACCCTCCGCTGCGGCGTCAAAAACGCCATCCGCAGCTTCCGGGAAATGGGCATCGACGACACCTATGCCCCCGGTTACGGCGTGCGTCTGGACAGCGGAGACCTGGCCTACCTTTCCCAGGAGGTCCGTGCCATCCTGGATGAGCACGGCCTCTTGAGGTGCAAGATTTTCGCTACCAACGGCCTGGACGAATACCTCATCACAGACCTGGAGCGCCAGGGTGCCAAGATTGACAGCTACGGCGTAGGTGACGCCATTGCCACCTCCAAGGCAGCTCCCTGTTTTGGCAATGTGTACAAGCTGGTCCAGATTGACGGAGAGCCCGTCATCAAACGCTCCGAAGACAAGATCAAGCTCATCAACCCCGGCTTCCAAATCACCTGGCGCATATCGGCCCAGGACAGCGTGAAAGGCAACCACTACGACGGCTACGTGCACAAGGTGGATGTCACCTGCCTGCGCGGCGACGAGATGGACATTGCCCTGCAGCATGGAGAGAGCGTCACGGTAAGGGATGAGTTTGACTTCTACAAGACCAAGACCTTCGAACAGGGTTCCTACGAGGCCCGGCCTCTACAGCACCAGGCCATCGCGAAGGGCGTCCGTGTGTGCCCGCAGCACACCCTGGGCCAGAAGAAGCAGTTCTACCAGGACAACCTGCACCACTTCTCCCCTGCCGAGCGCCGTCTCATCAACCCCCACTACTACAAAGTGGATATCTCCGACGCCCTGTACAACGTGAAGATGGGCATCATCGGCAAACTCATCAAGGAAATCGAGAATTTCAAGATTGACTAGTCCAGGTCGTCGGGGTCTGTGACCGCAGCGCCCTTACCCATCAGATAAGCTTTCATAAACTCATTGATATCACCGTCGAGCACACCCTGTGTATCGGCGGTGTTGTATCCTGTACGCAGGTCTTTCACCAACTTGTACGGATGGAGCACATAGTTGCGGATCTGGGAGCCCCACTCGATGCGCTTTTTCTGGCCTTCGAGCTCGGCCTGCTTTTCCTGACGTTTCTTGAGCTCAATGTCGTACAGACGGGATTTCAGGATGAGGAGGGCACGCTGGCGGTTGTCCTGCTGGCTGCGGGTCTCCGTATTTTCCACCATGATGCCGGAAGGGATGTGCCGCACGCGAACGCCGGTTTCCACCTTGTTCACGTTCTGGCCGCCATGGCCGCCGCTGCGGAAGGTATCCCACTCCAGGTCCGAGGGATTGATCTCGATGTTAATGGTATCGTCCACCAGCGGGTACACGAACACGCTGGAGAAAGTGGTCTGGCGCTTGCCCTGGGCATTGAACGGGGAAATGCGTACCAGACGGTGCACGCCGTTTTCGGCCTTCAAGTAGCCGTAGGCGTAATCTCCTTCCACCTCGATGATGGTGCTCTTGATGCCCGCTTCTTCGCCTTCCAGCAGCGAGGTCACCGTGTACTTGTAGCCGTTTCGCTCGCACCAGCGGGTGTACATGCGCATGAGCATGGCGCTCCAGTCGTTGGCCTCGGTGCCGCCGGCTCCGGAGTTGATGGTAAGGACAGCTCCCAGGTTGTCTCCTTCGTTGCCCAGCATGTTGCGAAGCTCCAGGGCTTCCACAGCCTCCACGGCCTGCGCGTAGGCAGCGTCCAGTTCTTTGGATTCGGCCGTTTCCATGGCTTCGTCTTCCGCGCCGTTCAGGCTTTCTTTGGCGAAGTCGTAAAGTACGTCCAGGTCATCGGCCTGACTGCGGGCCTTGTCAAAGTCCGTCACCCACGACTTGATACCGGAGAGTTTCTTCAGGAAAGCCTCGGCCGCCTTGGGATCTCCCCAGAAATCGGGCGCCAGGGTTTCCTCGGTCTTGGCCGCCACTTCCTTCCGTTTGTCGTCTATATGGAGGCAGCCGTCCAGCGCAGCTACCCGCTCTTGCAAATCTTTGATCTGTTCCTGTGTAGTCATAGACTGCAAAGATACAAAGAAATTCTACTCCTGCGACAGGGAGTACGGCAGATCTGCCTTCCGGGGCGTTCCCCTCTTTCCGGGACGCGGACCCATTTCAAACTCCAGCACGCCGCCGGAGAGAATCTCTTCCCGGGTAAGGAAGCGCTTTGTCAGCCTTTTCCCGTTCAGCTTCACCCGCTGTACATAGCGGTTGCGGCTGCTCACGCCGGGAGCCAGCACCGTGAAGCTCTTTCCTCCCTCCAGCTGCAGGGTCATCCGCGGCAGGAAGGGCGCACCCAGCACAAACTCCCCGCTTCCCGGGCACACCGGATAGAAGCCCATGGCGCTGAAAATGTACCACGCACTCATCTGTCCGCAGTCGTCGTTGCCGCCCAGGCCGTCCCGGACAGGCCGGTACATCCGTTCCATAATCTCCCGCAGCCAGTACTCGCCTTTCCATGGTTTCGAGGTCCAGGCAAACAGATACGGGATATGATGCGACGGTTCGTTGCCGTGCACATATCCGCCGATGAGGCAGGACTCCTCGATGTCCTCGTTGTCGGCATAGTACCGGGGATCCAACGGCTGCGAGAAAAGCGTGTCCAGCATGCTGAGGAACTGTTTTTCTCCTCCCATCAGGTCAATGAGCCCGGCTACGTCGTGCGGCACATGGAACGAGAAATTGTAGGAATTCCCTTCGATGAAGCCTTCTCCGTAGGTTTGCCGGGGATCGAAATTCTTTTTCCACCGGCCATCCCGGTAGCGTGCCTGCGCGAAGCGCTCTCCCAGCGGGAACAGGTGTACGTAGTTGAAGGCCCGCTTCCGGTATTCCCGCGCCACGTCTTCCCGACCCGCCAGCCTGGCAGCCCGGTAAATGGTCCAGTCGTCGTACGCGTACTCCAGCGTGGTGGAAGCACCGGTAGAAGAAACCTCCAGGGGGACATACCCTATTTTCATATAGTCCTCAAGGCCTTCCAGATAAGGGACGGTCGCCGTTGCCGTCATGGCCGAGAGCGTGCGGTCTCCCGGCAGGCCGATGCCGGCCGACACCGCGTCCGAGAGCACCGACACCGCATGGTACCCGCTCATGCACCATCCTTCGTTGGCCATGAGGGACCAGATGGGCAGAAGTCCGTGGGGACTCTGTTCCTGGTGAGCCAGCATGGAGAATCCCATGTCGCGCGCCCGCTGCGGGTGCATCAGAAGCAGCAGCGGATGCTCGGCCCTGTAAGTATCCCAGAGCGAGAAGACGGTATAGTTGTTCCAGCCATCGGCCTTATGGATGCCACCGTCCAGGCCGCGGTAGGCGCCGTCCACATCGTCATAGACGGAAGGGTTGATCATGGTATGGTAGAGGGAGGTGTAGAGCATCTTGAGCTCGTCGTCGGTTCCCTTGGCCGATACTTTCCCCAGCTCGCGCTCCCATGCGGCGCCGGCATCGGCCCTGATCTCGTCGAAACTGCCGGCCTCGGCCTCCAGATTGCGCAGCGCGCCCTCGGTTGAGGTAGCACTCAGGGCCACCTGCACCGTGAGGTCGTTGGCATCGGCCCAGTCAAAGTCGAACCACAGGGCCAGCCCGCGCCCCGCCATCTCGGGGAAATGGTGGTCTGTGCGGAACTTGCGCCAGAAACCGTTATAGGCCGATGCCACTTTCTCGCGGCAGCCGTAGTCGCTGATGGGGCGGGAGAAGCGGACGGCGAAATAGGTATAGTGCTCGCGGGCCCATCCCTGCGTAATGCGGTAGCCCGTCACCAGCGTGGGCGATACTACTCGTACGCTGGCCCAGAGCGTTTTTCCTTCGTAGTTGTAGATTCCGTGCGAGAGGTCCATCACCAGATGCCGATCTTCCCCGGAAGGGAACGTATAGCGATGGATGCCGGTGCGGGCGGTGGCGCTGAGTTCGGCCTTGATCCCGTAATCTTCCAGCGTCACGGCATAGTAGCCGGGGTGCGCCGTCTCGGAGCCATGACTGTAGCGGCTGCGATAGCCTGTTTCGGGGGCATCGGCCGTACCGGGATTCAGATGGAGCGGCCCGGTGGTGGGCATGAGAAGGATGTCTCCCAGGTCCGAGTGGCCGGTGCCACTGAGGTGCGTATGCGAAAAGCCCACGATGGTGGGGTCTTCATAGCGGTACCCGGCGCAGAGGGAGTACACCTCTGCCTGGTATTTTCCACCCACGTTGTGCGGGATAGTGTCCGTGTCGGGGCTCAACTGCACCCCACCGAAGGGGACGCAGGCTCCGGGGAAGGTGTGTCCCATACCGGAGGTGCCGATGAAGGGGTCTACATAATCAGACAAGTTTTGCGCCCGTGCCGGGCTTCCCGCAAGGATGGACATGACCCATACGGTGCAGGACAATAGGTTATTCCAGGTTGTTTTCATAATCAGTGTAAAGATACTCTAAATATTTACAAAAAACAGTATATTTGTACTGATAATGGCAACGATTGGCATATTCGATTCCGGCAGCGGAGGACTTTCCGTCTACCGCGAGCTCGTAAAAGTGCTCCCCCGGGAGCGCTTCGTCTATTATTCCGACAATGCCCACTGCCCCTACGGGGAAAAAACTGCAGAATATATCCAGGCCCGGGCCCGCTTCATTACCCGGTTCCTGCTGGAGAAGGGGGCCGATATCATTGTAGTGGCCTGCAATACGGCCACGGCTGCAGCCATTGCCACGCTCCGGGAGGAGTACCCTTCCGTCCCGTTTGTAGGCATGGAGCCGGCCGTGAAGCCCGCTGCGCTGGGCACCCGCACCGGCGTCATCGGCGTACTGGCTACCGCCGGCACCCTCAAAGGCTCCAAATACCTCAACACCCGCGGCCGCTTCGAGGACAACGTCCGTATCGCAGAGCATGTGGGCCAGGGCTTTGTGGAGCTGGTAGAAGCCGGCATCCTGGACGGTCCCCAGGCCGAAGCCACCGTCCGCGCATCGCTGCAGCCCCTGCTGGATGAGGGCGCCGACATCGTGGTGCTGGGCTGCACACACTACCCTTTCCTGAGGCCTGTCATCGAGCGCATCGCCGGTCCCGGCGTACAGGTCATCGACCCCGCTCCCGCCGTAGCCCGCCAGACGCTCCGTCTGCTTCAGGAGCGCGGCGTTCCCATGGGCGAGGGCCCTTTTTCCGTAGAACTTCACTCCTCCGGAGACCCTGCCGCCCTTGCCAGAATCTTTGAGCTGGCACGGATTATGCGTTAAGGGGCAGTATTATTAACCGAAAAACCGATACGCTATGAGAAGATTAATGACACTCGCCACCTCCCTCACCCTGGCCCTGTCCCTTCTGGCAGGAGCCGACATGGTGGCCCAGACCCGCTCATCCAACAGCAGTCGCAATACTGGTTCCACGCAAAGCAGCCTCTCCTCCGGCCAGAGCACCCGCTCTTCTTCCGGGACCCAGAGCAGCCGGTCCTCCAGCGTGTCGCAGAGCACCCGCTCTTCTTCCAGCACGCAGAGCAGCCGTTCTTCCAGCGCTGTCCAAAGCTCGCGCTCTTCTTCTTCCAGACAGAGCGCCCGCTCTTCATCGGCCAGACAGAGCGCTCGCTCTTCATCGGCCAGCCAGGGCTCCCGGTCGTCCGCCAGCGGCCAAAGCCGTTCTTCCAGTGCTGTCCAGAGCTCCCGTTCCTCCAGCACTTCGCAGAGTTCGCGCTCTTCTTCCATCGGCCAGAGCTCCCGTTCATCGGCTACTGTACGTTCCTCCTCCAGCAGCCGCAGCAGCGAGTCGGCTGTCCGTTCCAGCAGTTCTACGGCCGCTACCGGCGGCAATGTCCGATCCACCAACGTGAGCCGGGAAGGCCTTGGCGGCAACAATGGAAATAACGAGCCCGTTCGCGAGAGCTACCGCGACAACGGCGGCAACTACCGCTACGGAGACGACTTTACCATTGACAACAACCATAACATGACGCGTGTGGCACCCCGTCACCGCGAGCCCATGCCCTGGGACCGTCCGGGCTACTTCTGGGGAGACCACCCTCACTACTACGGCTACCGCATCCACTCGCTGCCTCCGCACTGGCGCCGCATCAGCCACTGGGGCATTGACTACTATTTCTACAATGGTATTTACTACCGCAATTACGGAGGCGTTTATGTAGTATGCCGTCCTCCTTTTGGCACACCCCTGGAGGCTGCGATCGACCGTGCCATCCTGCGCACCATCCGCTTCGCCTACTACGTGGACACGTACCGCACCTATAGCCGCACCTTCGACTATTACAATGCCATTGCCCGCCAAAACCTCATCATCGCCCAGCAGAACGCCCGCCTGGCCGCACAGCGTGCCGCCTATGCGCTCAACTCCAACCGGGCTCTCACGGCCTACGAACTGGCCGAGAAACTGGGCCTGGTCCAGAGCTATGCCTACGCCAACGGAGATTACTTCTATCAGGACGGTGTGTTCTATACCATATCGGCCTCGGGTGCCTTTACCACCATCGTGCCCCCTGCCGGCGCCCTGGTTACTTCCCTGCCCGACGACTACGAGGTCATTGTCATGAACGGCATCGAGTATTACATGGTGGACAACACCGTATTCCGCACCACCCTCTTTGAAGGACAGCCTTACCTGGAGGTCCTGGGCCAGATGTACGGTTCGCTCTACAGCCAGTACAATATCTATCGCTAAAAACCGGATGGCAACAGATATAGACAAATTCGTACATGACCAGCTGTCCGTGTGGCCGGAGGTCGCAGCCAAGTACCGCGCCCTCAAAAGCACCGAGACGCGCACCCTGCCACTGAAGGGCATGCTGGTCACACTCCAATCCAATCCCGGGCGCTTGCCCATCTTCGACCACGGCTGCCCGCTGTGCGAGGAGAATTACATGGCACATCAGCACACGCTGCCGTTTGAAGGACGGAAAGGGCGCCGGTACAACATTCTGGTGAACCGTGCGCCCATTTTCCCCAATCATCTGGTCATTACCCGCGACACGCACGTTCCCCAGACCATCTGGCACCGGTTTCCGGACATGCTGGATTTGGCCGCCAGCCTGGAGGGCTACATCGTTTTCTACAACAGTCCCAACAGCGGTACCACGGTACCCGGGCATGCGCACTTCCAGGCCTGTCCCAAGGGCTATATGCCTCTGGAGCGCGCCGCAGAGCGCGTTTTGCGGGAAATCGCAGCCGGTGGCCAACCGGAAGAAGTCCAGTTTATCGGCCAAACCCGAGATGCCCAGTTATACCATTACAAGCGGTTCAACCGCGGTATCTTCCTTCTCCGCGCAGAGACCGCCAAGTCCATGGCCAAGCAGTTTTACCGCCTCCTGGACTGCCTCAACCTCATAGCGGAGGAAACCGAGCCCCGCTTCAACGCATTTGCCTATATTTCCGAAGGAGAATACCGCGCAGTGGTCACCCTGCGCAGTGCCAACCGGCCTGCCTGCTATTACGCGAAGGGTGACGCCCATTTTTCCATCGCACCCGGGGCGGCCGAGATGGCCGGATTCGTGGTTGTCCCGGAAGTGGGAGATTTTCCCCGGCTCACGCCCACGGTCCTGGAGCAAATCTTCGAGGACGTTACCTTGAGCGAGGCCGATGAAAAACGCCTTCTGTGGCGCCTGGTGCGTACGCAGCCCCGGGTAGAGGTAGGAATTGACGCGGGGGCGCAGCTTCGTTTTGAGATTATCTCCGACGGCGCCGGTCCGCAGACCGTGAGCTACCGCGAAGGAAAAATAGACTACAACGGCGTCCTATACGACGAACTCGTATTCGAGGCGGTTACCATCAGTACGCTCTTCGCAGAGCCTTCGTTTATCCTGCACACCCACGAAGGTGCCCGCCGCTATGCCGGCACACTCAAATTCATTGTAGCGGGGAACGAAGTACAGGCGGTGAACCTGGTGGGAGCAGAGGACTACCTTCTCAGTGCAGTATCCCTTTACCCGCCTGAGGAACAAAAAGCGCAGGCCATACGGCTGCGCAAGTGGTTATGGGCACAGATGGTCCGTCGCAGAATGGAGAAAAGGCCCGTTCTGGGGCCTCAACTCACGAGTACGCCCGGCATTGTCACCTGGCTGGAGCACAGAGTGCCTTCTGCAGAAGAAAAGACAGAGGAACTGCCCGCGCATCCGCACTACGACGTATGTGCGCAGGAGCACTGCCAGCGGTACATCGGCCTCACGGAAAAGGCCGATGCATCGGCCCGCAAAGCCATTGACGAGACCTGGGGGATGCTAGAGTAATGCCTTCAGCTGCTCCCGGATGCGGGAGAATTCCTGTTCAAAGTTGGGAGTAAGTATATTCTTGCCCATGGCGGCGTCGAGTTCCTCGAAGGTCCACCATTTTCCTTCCGACACCTCGGCCTGGTCTGGATGAAGCGCCGGGTGCCCAACGGTGGCAAACATCACCACCAGTTCCGAATCTCTCCCGGTGAAAAAGGGATAGGCGCCCAGATAAATGGGATTGAAGGCCATAAAGCCCAGTTCTTCGGAGGATTCACGGTACAGGGCTTCCTCAATTTCTTCTCCGTAGGAGACATGACCACCCACGGCCGTGTCCCAGTAACCGGGCAGGAGATGCTTGGTCATGGAACGCTTTTGCAGATACAGGCGGCCTTCACGGTCAATGATATGCAGGTGCACTACCGGATGCAGCGCCTTGCTGCCCTGCGGGCTGTGGCACCAGGCACGACCGGCCCGGCCGTACACTACACCGCTGGGTTCTACCAGAGGAAGGATTTCTCCTTGCGGAAGCGGCTGCTTGCCAGGGTGCTCGCAGGAAGGGCGCGGATAAACCGGCGCGGGAGAGGAAGGATAAACCAGATCGAACATCTTATGCCATGGCGATTAAGATGAGAAGCTGCGCTACCAGCACTCGCATGAACATGGAAAGAGGATATACCGTGGCGTAGTTCACGGAAGTATAGTCGCTGCCATACATGCCCTGGGAGAAAGCCAGGACGGGCGGGTTGGTGCAGGAACCGCTAATGAGGCCGCAAATCTGGTAGAAGTTGAGCTTAGCCACCAGGCGGGCCACCACGAAGGTGATGCACAGCGGGATAATGGTGATGCAGGCTCCGTAGAGGATCCACCAGTAACCACCGCCCACGATGGAGCTCCAGAACTCTCCACCGGCGCCGATTCCTACAGCAGCCAGGAACAGGGAGATGCCGATTTCACGGATCATCAGATTGGCGCTGGCCGTAGTGTAAGTGGTAATCTTGTACTTGGGGCCCCAGTGGCCCAGGAGAATGGCTATGATGAGCGGGCCGCCGGCGAGACCCAGCTTGATGGCCTGGGGAATGCCGGGGAAACGGATGGGAATGGAGCCGAAGATGACACCCACCACGATACCCAGGAAGATGGGAACGAGGTTGGGCTTGTTGAGGGCGGCATTGGAGTTACCCACGATCTTGGCTACCTGCTCGATATTTTTCTCGGTTCCCACGCACACCAGGCTGTCTCCCATCTGAATGTAGAGGTCCGGGGCGGCCACCAGTTCCACGCCGGCACGCACCACACGGGTGACGCTCACGTCGTAGGCGCTGCGGAAGAGCAGTTCCTTGAGTTTCTTACCTGTGAGCTTGGACTGGGTAACCACAATGCGGCGCGTTACCATATTGTGATCCTTCACCTGCCAGTCCTGCAGGTGCATGGGAATTTCCTTGCCAAAGATGATGCGGGTGCGGTCCACTTCCTTCTGGCTGGTGACGATGAGCAGTTTGTCTCCTTTCTCCAGGACGAGGTCGGCCGAGGGGAACAGGATTTCCTCTCCCTTCATGACACGGGACACCACGAACTCTCCGCCAAACTGGCTGATGACGTCGGTGAGGCATTTGCCAAAGATAGCGGGATTATCCACTTCCACATGCATACGGCGTGCTTTTTCCACCGTACTTTCCTGGGAGGTCAGGGCTTCCAGTTCTTTCTTGTGGTCAATTCTGAAGATGGCCTTGAACAGCACGATGACGGCAATCACGCCAATGACACCGATGGGATAGGCTACGGCATAGGCCGATGCCAGTTTCTCGGAAGCCTGTCCGGCCGCGAGGGTGCTGCTGCCGCCGGCAACGGCCACATCCATGTAGGTTTGCTGGGCGGCACCCAGACCGGGCGTATTGGTCACGGCGCCGGACATGACGCCCACCATGGTCTTGAGGTCTTCTCCGGAGATGGCCGATATGGCATAGGCCACGCCCACGGCCAGGAGAATGTTCATCACCGCCAGGACGTTCATTTTCACGCCTCCCTGCTTGAAGGAGTGGAAGAAACCGGGACCGACCTGCAGGCCGATGGAAAAGACAAAGAGGATGAGGCCGAATTCCTTCACGAAGTGGAGGACGTCGAGGTCGGCTCCGAATCCGAGGTGTCCCATGAGGATGCCCAGGAAAAGGACCCAGGTGGAACCCAGGGAGATGCCTTTGACCTTGAAGCGGCCCAGATACAGACCGCCGCCAATTACGAAGGCCAGCAGCAGGATGGTATGGGCTATGCCATACCCGAAAAACAAGTCGTGCATAGTTTAATATTTCATTTTCACAACAAAGCAGGACTTCCCGTCCACGCGGCCTTCCACATACCAGGTATTGCCTTCCCTGAGGCGGAAAAGCTGCACCGCCTCCCCGGCGGTTGTCTCTTTGTTGAAGTTGATATAAAGGTCTTTCATGGGCGCCAGGGCCACTTCCAGCGGCAGGCAGTCCATGGCCCACACTACATAGCGTGCATTGTTGGTGTGGCCGACAATGTCAATATCCGAGTAGGTGACGATGTGCTCTCCGGCGGCTTCGGGCTCGGTGCCTTTCGGGAAAACCACTTTGGGAGAGGGTTCCTCGATGGCGTGGTCTACCTCATAGTCCGGGGCCAGCGTAGCGGGAAGGTCTTCCGGGCGCACGAAGCGGCGCGTACGTTCGTCGATGACCACCCAGGAGCTGGTGGCCGATGCCGCCAGGGTGCCATCCGGCGCCATTAGTTCGAAGTCTCGCAGATAGAAGAGGCCGTTACCTCCCTTATGCCAGGTATAAAGGACTATCTGGTCTCTCCAGTGAAGAGGCTTTTCAAAATGGATGTGAAGGCGGGAGAGGACCCAGGCGATGTGATGGACATGCAGGGTGTCATAGCCGAATCCCAGTTCCATGGCCGCCCAATAGGCTATTTCCTGAGCCAGATCCATGACGGCAGCCGGACGCATGAGGGCGTCCCGGTTGGTCTGATAACAGGGAACACAGATATCCTGACGGAATTTATATCCTTCGCGACTAACAGGTTTCATACACTACTCTTTCGCGCCGCGAAGTTACGACTAATTACGGAGAATGTCAAGTTCTTCCGGAGAATAAAGGAACTGGTCCAGCCACTCCGGCGCTACGTGTCCGAGGACCACAAGGGCTATGGCTGCAATGAGAGCCAGGATGAGGAGTACAAGCACCGTGCGGCCTGTGAAGCGCCAGAATTTTCTCCAGGGAGAGGGTTTGGGATTTGGTTGAGCTTCGATCTGGGCCTTGCTCTGAGCCTCTGTCTGAGCCTCTGTCTGAGCCTCAGAGCCCTCCGTCTCGCCGGAGGCTAAAAGATGGGCCGATGCCTCCGGTGAGACGGAGGGCTCTTCGGCTTGTTCTGGTTCGGGGGTGGGTTCGGAGATGGGTTCCGGAGTGGGTTCCGGGATGGGTTCCGGTTCAGGGGTTGGTTCCGGTTCGGGCTCTGGGGTGGATTCCAGGATGGTGGCGAGGTTGGAGACGGCGGTGGCGACTTCTTCGGGGGTTTCCTCGTGGGTCTTGAGGGAGATGGGCTTCAGGCCGAAGCCGGAGGGATAGATATCGAGGTCTTCGTCGGCCACGAAGAAAAAGTGGTTCTCGCGGGTGGCACGAAGGCGTCCGAGCCCGGTGAGGATGAGGGTTTTTCGCTGCTTGAGAACTTCTTTCATCTCTGTGAGGAAGTCTTCGAGGATGCGGGTGGCATCGGCCTCCGACACATCGTTGGACTTGGCATAAAGCTGTGCCAGAAGGCGGTCTTCGCCTTGCTTGGGAGAGAAGTAAAGCCTGCGATAGGGCGGAAGAATGGTGTAGCCGCGGTCTGCAAACGTTGCAGGAACCAGTTCAGCGACAAAACTGCCCATACCGGGCAGAGTGACGGAATCATGATCCATCACCGCTTCTTTCACCATTTTGGACAGGAGATCAATATCCATGTTTTACGCAGCTCAATTAGACTTACAAAGATAAGAAAAAATTTTTGCAGAAATTCTTTGGAGAATCCAAAAAAGATTGTACCTTTGCAATCCCGTTACACGAGAACGGTAAAAATTCCTCCTTAGCTCAGTTGGTTAGAGCATCTGACTGTTAATCAGAGGGTCGTTGGTTCAAGTCCAACAGGGGGAGCAAAAGGCAGCCAATCCGGCTGCCTTTTTTGTTTTCTGCAATTCCGGATATAATAGACATTTCGTTACCCTAATCGTTCAATTTGTTGCTCGCATGTACAAAATGGCGGGGCGGGGCGGGGCATGCGTTGTCCACGACAGGAATAATCGCTAACTTTCCGGAAACAAACACACGCATTTATCATGAACATCTCCAAAACCATCCTTGCGGCCGTGGCCATGGCCATTGCCGCGTCGGCCGCTGCCCAGACCCTCAAGATGGAGCTGCAGGTAGTTGGCGTCACCACCTATGAAGCTTCTACTGCCGTGAATCTGGTGGTAGTGAAGCCGGAAGTCAGACTTACGGGCGTGGATCCGTCCGTCCTCTCCGTGAACACCAACGGCGTAGCGCGCACCGTCCTGTCCGTATACCCCTCCGACTCCAGAGGCGCCTTCAACCCGGAAGGTGAATACCTGGCTCTTGGCCTGGACAAGGCAAAAGGCCGAGGCCTGGGCCTTTCCAAAGCCGGGAACGTCTGGAAGGAAGACTATACCGTAAAGGTAGAACTCAAGAAAGGCAAGGTCCTCAAAGTGGGCAAACAGAAATACACCGCCATCGCATGCGAGAGTGCCAAGGCCCTCACGGATTTTGTCTCGGAAGCCGACTACTTCAACAAAGGCACCTTCACGGGCCGCTCTACCGGCAAGCCCGGTGACGAAACCCTCACCTACGCCGCCTACGAGCCCTGGTCCCTGAAAGGAGACGGCGTCAAGAACCCTCTCATCATCTGGCTGCACGGCGGCGGTGAAGGCGGCATTGACGTTTCCATCACGCTCCTGGGCAACGAGGTCGTTTCCCTCATCCGTCCCGAGATCCAGTCCCACTTCACCACGGAAGGCGGAGAAGGCGGCGCCTACGTCCTTTCCATCCAGTGCCCCACCATGTGGATGGGCACCTCCAAAGGCTTCGGTCACGGCGACTATCCGTCCCTCTACTCCGACGTCCTCAAGTCCTGCATCGACAGCTACGCAGACCAGCACCCCGACGTAGACCGCAACCGCATCTACCTGGGCGGCTGTTCCAACGGCGGTTACATGACCATGAACATGCTCATCCGTCATCCCCGCTACTTCGCCGCTGCCTACCCCACCTGCGAGGCGTATGCCGATGCCTTCATCTCCGACACCGAAATTGCCGCGCTAGCCGAGGAAAACATCTGGATCGTCCAGTCCTATGACGACACCACCGTAGATCCCAAGACCCACTGCATCCCCACCTTCCAGCGCCTCATAAAGGCCGGCGCCAAGAATGTCTGGATGTCCATGTTCGAGAGCGTGGAAGGCATTGACAACCCCGGACAGAAACTCTTCGGACACTTCTCCTGGTGCTACCTGTTCAACGACGCCGTGACGATGTCCCAGGAGCAGAGCGAGGGAGACGTAAAACCCTCCAACAACGGAGGCGGCTCCGTCGCACCCCAGGGCCATGCCAACATCTTCGAGTGGATGAACGCCCAGGTACTCACGGCTCCGGAAGTAACCCAGCCCACCTGGCCCGGACGCAGATAAAGACTAAATGGATTTGTCGCGCCATTTACCCCTGTGGATGTAAATGATGCACTGAATCCAGATACACAGCGCATAGACGCCGTCGGCCGTCCAGCATACGGCTATGCTCGATCGAAGGATACCGATAACAATGGTACAGTAGACAGCATAGATGCAGAGGGCCACGGCGTCAAAGCGTAAACACACCCGCGTATTCCCCGTTCCCGCAACCGACTGCAGATACACATTCCACGGCAGCGTAACGGCGGCCGCCACACACATTACCTTGAGCGTAGCCACCGAGGACTGGACCAGGGAAGGGATATCGGTAAACAGGCCGATGATCCAGTGCGGGAACAGGAAGAAAACAAGCAGAATGGGCAACATGGTCACGGCGCAGAGCGTCAGGACCCGCCGGATCACCGTCGTCACACCTTCGGGATGGCCCTCGCCGATGATGTTGCTCACCAGCGTGGCTGCAGTGGAAGCGAAGGCCGCCGAAAAGACGAACGGCACCTCGGAAACGCTTCTCACGATGTTGGCAATCGCCAGTTCTTCCTCCCCCAGATGCTCGATAAAGAGAAAGAAAAGCAGCCATACAGAGACATTGAGCACGTACTCGGCCATCACCCAGGAGGCCGTGGAAAAGACGCGCTTCAGTTCGCTCCATACGGGGCCGACCACCTTCCGCAGGCCGTATTTCCTGTCGGCCGTAAGAAAAGCCCACACCATAAAGAAAAGGAGCGAAATGCCTTCCGCAATGGTCGATGCCAGGGCGGCACCCTTGATTCCCATTGCCGGAGCACCCAGGTGGCCGAAGATGAACACCCAGTCCAGGAAGATATTGCTTCCCACCAGCACGATGGAATTCCAGGTGAGGCTCTCCGTCTGCCGCGTACCCACATAGAAAGCGCGGAACAGTGCGGTCATAAAGGCAAAAAGCAGCCCTGGAATTCTCCAGTTCACATAAACCAGGGCTGCCTTAAAAATATTGTCCGACTGCAGCACCCCGCTGAGGATGGGCGGAGACAGGAAATAAGACAGGATCATGGTCAGGACCGCCAGGCCCACGAGGAACCAGACTCCCTGCCAGAATACGCGCCCGATGGAGCCATACCCTTCCCCGCTCTCGCTGGCCTCCCCATTGCGCCGACCGATGATAATCTGGACGCCGATGGAAAAGCCAAATCCCAGCATGTACAGGATGGTGAAGTACACGCCTGCGATGGCCGATGCGCCCAGTTCGATTTCACCGACACGGCCCAGGAAGGCCGTATCGGTTATGCCCAGCAGCTCTTCCATCAAAAGAGCTACCAGGATGGGTAACGTAATCCTCCAGATGGTCCTGTAGGAATACCTTTTCGGGAGTTTGTATGCCATATACTGTTACTTGCGCGCGGCGCATCGTCCCTATTATGCCGTAAAGCTGCCTTATGTCTACGACAAATTCTGCAAAAGATAAAATCAGTGGGTGTATACCCATTCTCCTCCCACCATGGTACGCAGAACGGGGGTATC
>CAMODD010000002.1:0-91160 GCA_946611215.1 uncultured Bacteroidales bacterium
TAGACCTTGTTTCTTCCAAATCTATTTTTCCCGAAAAATTTGCCTGTCGTCTGAAAGAGGAGACCATCTATGTATCCTAAAAAGGCGCTCCATTTCGGGGCGCCTTTGGAATTTAATGCGGGTAACTTGACATATTTGGTCAAGTTACCGTCAAAAAAGGCCTTTTTTGCGGGTAACCGGACTTAAATTGTCAAGTTACCCACATCGTCGACATCTTACTCCGCCGCAATGCACTCTATTTCCACGAGCGCACCTTTCGGAAGCGTTTTCACGGCTACGGCACTGCGGGCCGGGAACGGAGCGGAAAAGAACTGGGCGTAGACCTCGTTCATGGCGGCGAAATCGGCCATGTCGGCAAGAAATACGGTGGTCTTCACCACATTTTTGAGAGAGAGGCCGGCGGCTTCAAGGATGGAAGCGGCGTTGGTGAGGCTCTGACGGGTCTGCTCCTTCACACCGCCTTCAGGGAAGGCGCCCGTTGCGGGGTCGATGGGAAGCTGTCCGGAAACAAAAACGAGCCCGGCACCGCTACTGATAGCCTGGCTATAAGGTCCGATGGCCGCAGGGGCCTTGTCTGAATGGATGGGTTTCATATCAAATACTTTAGAATTTCAAGAATGCCGCAAAGGCATCAACATCGAGATTGTAGCCACGAGGGCCTCGAAGGGTGTTACCAGAAGCGTCCAAAATGAAGTAATTGGGCTGGGAGTTTACCCCGAAGCGGTCCAGGACCAGCTTGGAGTTTACCCGGCCCACATCTTTGAGCACCTTCCCGGTCTCAGTGGTAACCCACTTGTCCTCCGGGAGGCGTGTTTTATCGTCTACATAGAGGGACACAATCACATAGTCCTCCGAGAGCTGCTTCAAAACAGAAGGTGCGCTCCAGACGCGGGCTTCCATCTCACGGCAGTTCACGCAGCCGTGGCCGGTAATGTCTACAAACACCTTCTTCCCGGTAGCGGCAGCTACAGCCAGGCCATCCTGAAGGTCCGTATATCCCGTGAGGCCATGCGGCAGGGATACCTGAGAAGGAGCGGAAGGAACATCCTCCAGCACCACGGCAGGCTGGGCAGCGCCAGCAGACAGCACAAAGTCCTGTGTCTGCAGCGGAGGCAGATATCCGCTGAGCGCCTTGAGGGGCGCTCCCCACATGCCAGGAATCATATATACCACAAAGGCAAAGTCTGCAATTACCAGCGCCAGACGGCCTACGGAGAGATGCTCCAGAGGAGTGTCGTGCTTAAACCGGATCTTACCCAGCAGGTACAGCCCCAGCAGCGAGAACACCACAATCCAGATAGCCAGGTAAACTTCGCGGTCCAGCAGATGCCAGTGGTACGTCTGGTCTGCGGTGGAGAGGAACTTGAGGCCCAGGGCAATTTCCACGAAGCCCAGCACCACCTTTACGCTGTTAAGCCAGCCGCCGCTCTTCGGGAGCTTCTTCAGGACAGAAGGGAAGAAAGCCAGCAGGGCAAACGGCAGGGCAAAGGCAATGCTGAAAGCCAGCATGGTAACAATGGGAGTCCAGAACTCTCCCTGGGTGCTCTTGATGAGCACGGTTCCCACGATGGGACCGGTGCAGCTGAAACTTACCAGCACCAGCGTAAGGGCCAGGAAGAACACGCCGGCAAGGCCGCCTTTGTTACTGCCTGCATCGGCCTTGGTGGTCCAGCTGGAGGGAAGGGTGATTTCGAACGCGCCGAAAAAAGACGCGGCGAACACCATGAATATCACGAAGAACAAGATGTTCGGGATCCAGTGCGTGGCCAGCCAGTTAAAGATGTCGGCCGTGACGGCAGAACCGCCCGCCGCCCAGGTGAGACCAATGATAAGGCAGATAGGCAGCGTATACAGCAGCACAATGAAAAGGCCGTACATGAAGGCGTTGAAACGGCCGCGGGCGGCACTTCCGCTTTGCTTGAGGAAGAAGGACACCGTCATGGGCACCATGGGGAACACACAAGGCGTGAGCAGCATGAGGAAGCCCCAGAGGACAGCCTCCAGGATAAGGCTCCACAGACTGCCGGCCGATGCCGACGAAGCCGTGGAGGCCGATGCCGCCACCTCCACCGGGATGGAAAACTCGTAATCCTCCGGCATATTGCACTGGTCTCCGCTGCAGGCGCTCCAGGTAACGCTGCCCTTCACAGAAGCGGAAGCAGAGACCGTCACATCCTGCCGGAGCACATAGGTTCCCGTCACCACCTGTTCTCCTTTGTAGTCTGAGGGAGTATATTCCTCAACCGGGGTTCCCACAAGGGCTACGCCCTCCCCTTCCTCTACGGAGAGGATCGTTCCCACATATGCATCCCCCATGGGGTGCACATAGTAGTCGGGGGCGATGGTGCCGGTAACCACCAGCTGATACTGATTATCTTGGACAGGATTTACCTGCGCTTTCCAGGAAACGGACGGCATGCCGGGGAGAAGCAGTGCCGATAAAAGAAAAGAAATAACACTCTTTAACATAACGTACAAAGATACTATTTTTTCTTATCTTTGCACCCATGAAAAACACGCATATCATTCTCACAATCATAGCAGGACTCCTCCTCATCCCCGCCGAAGGTCTCTACGCTCAGTCCCGCAGCGAAACTTCGCTGTATAACAAAACCATGAAAAAACCGACGGTGAAAGCCGCCGACAAATTCCTCAAGAAATATCCGTCCTCCGTCTATGCCCCCAAGGTGCAACAGATGAAAGATTCCCTCCTGTACCTGGTCTTTGTGGAGCAGAACGTGAGCCGGATCACGCATGAGGACGCCATCCGGGTGTCCGGAGGCAAGGCACTCGATGCCATCGGCTGGAAGAAAGACGGCCGCGAGCACATCCTGTCGCTGGAGTACGACTTCTCCCTCCGGGTGCTCAGCCCCGACGGAGTGCTTCAGGAGCGCCGTTTCCTGAACGTGTACACCATGGAAGAAACCTCGCACGCACCCGTCATTGCAGCGCCGATGGAAATTGTCACTCCCTTCGGGAAAGAGCGCCAGCTCATCCACTTCGCCTACCGTCTGGGAGACCGCGAATTTGTGGAAGCCCTCTATAACCCGGAGGAAGACCTCCTCTCCCAGGCCATCTTCTACGGCACGCCCCTTACCGAAGGCCGCATCGAAGGCCAGAGCCCCGAAATGATGGAAGGCGTCATCCAGACTGCCGAAATCTCCTGGCTCGCCGCCCGCCTCAGGGAAAACAAAGCCCTTGTCCCCCTCTCCAAGGCCGACCTTCTCACCGACACCGCCATCCAGTGGTGGCTGGGCAAAAACCCCAAGGCAGAGACTACTGCCTCCAAACTCACCTTTGGCCAGCTGGACCCGGAATCTTCCCTTGTAGAATCCTTCAAAAAGGCCCGCAAGGAAAAAGGCAAAAACGCAAACGCCGCCCAGTTTGACCTTCGCGGCTACACGGTCATCTGCATCCAAAACCGAAAGGAAGGCAACTACACGCTGGTGTGGTGCGAGCCCGTATGCCGCAACAAAAAGACCGACAAATACCTGGACACTTTCTTTTTTGAAAGCGACGGCACCACCCTGGACCTCATCTACTACAAGGCCAAGACCACCTTCAAGATTAAGATCGCTTTGCCTTCCCAGGCCGTAAGGCACTTGAAATAGCGCCGACAAGCAGGAGAAGGAACAGGAACACGCTGCACCTTCCCACCATATCTCCATACCGCACGAAGAAACTCTCCCCCGAGAGGAGTTCCACCGTGCCCTCCAGGACGGCCTCCTGCCACCAGGGCGTGCGTTCCACCACCTTTCCGCGCGGGTCGATGATGGCGCTGATGCCGGTATTGCCGCAGCGGGCCACCCACCTACGCGTCTCAATGGCACGCAGCCGGCTGTAGCTGAGGTGCTGCCTATACCCGGGCGTATCTCCCCACCAGGCATCGTTGGTGATGACGGCAAGAAGCTTCGCCCCCTTCCTTACATAGCCGGCGCAGTGCTCCGGATAGACGGACTCGTAGCAGATAGCCGTTCCAATGCCGTCCAGGCAGGAAATTTCCTTCTGCCCCACGTCTTTTCCCATCAGGCTTCCGCCCAGGAGATTCTCCAGCGGCAGAAATACGCGAGGGTAAGGTGTAAGTTCCACGCCCACCACCAGTTTGGACTTGTGGTAGATGGAATAGCGCGCGCTGGTGTCCATGAGGACGGCGGAATTGTGCGCGGTATACCATAAATGCCGGCCGTCCGGCTGGGCGCCCAGGTCGTAGGAGCAAAGATTGGGGGCCGCGTACGAGAGCGTACGGTCGTAAGAAGACGCGCCAAAAAGGATGCGGGCCGATGGATGCTGCCGCAGGAAGGCCTGGAACCGCTGGAAGGTCTCATCCCCGCGGACATCGTCGGTGAAAAGGCGCGGCGTGAAAGTCTCCGGGGCCAGGACCAGGACGGCACTGCTGTCCGAGGGCCAGTGAGCCTTCTCCAGCTGCGAGAGGAAACGCTGGTCCTGCTCCTCCTGCGTCAGGGACTCAAATTTCTCGTAAGGGTCCAGATTGGGCTGGCCGATGACCACCCGAAGCGGCGTCCCCTCCTCCTCGAAGGAGAGGCAGGCCGACCAAACCATCGGCCCGAAAACCGCAGCGACGGCGCCGGCAAGGGCGGCGGCACGCGCTTTCCCGTTCCAGCCGGCGACGCGGCCGTCGGAGAGGGCCACCATGATCCCGAAGAGGGAAAGGTTGGACGCCCACACCCAGAGCGACCCGCCCAGTGTGCCCAGCACGGAATACCACTGCACCAGGCCGGTACTCTCTGCAAAGGCATTGCCCAGCACCAGCCAGGGCCAGGAAATCTGGGCCGCTGTAAGATAGTAGCGTTCCCATGCTATCCAGGCCGCAGCCAGAAACAGGTACGGAAGCACTCCGCCCAGACGTCGCTTTACCCAGCGGAAACTACCGAAGACAACGCTCATCTGGAGCGCATTGGCCAGGATGGCAAAGATGGCGCCACCCACCGTGGCACCGCCCACCCACCAGGTGGTGACGGCATTCCACAGCACAAAGGTTCCGTAATGCCACCAGAAGAAATGCCGGCACTTGTACTCTGCCGCCAGCCGTTCCATGACAAGAAGCGGAAGCAGGCCGGCAAGGGCTGTCCATCCCATGTGCGGCACCAGCCAGGGCAAGCTCATGAGAAGTGTAAAGGAAAGCGCCAGGGCGGCGAATATGAGAGGCATCCTACGCATAGGTAGACAAAGTTATGAATTATTTTCGTAAATTCGCAGGATGAAACGACTGTTTATGAAACTCAAAGATAACTGGATCGCGAGAAACCTTCTGCTCGCAGCCGCCTTTATTATCGTACTCATCATTGCCGCCTCTATCCTTCTCCGCGTGGTCACCAAACACGGGAAGACGGTGACGGCCCCGGACTTCACCAACCTCACCGTGGCCGAGGCACAGGAGCTGGCTCACAGCAGCCACGTGTCCGTGAAGGTGGTAGACTCCGTATTTGTGCGCCGTCTCAGCGGCGGTGTCGTGTACCGCCAGCTTCCCAAGGCGGGCTCCAAGGTAAAAGAAGGCCGCAGCATCTTCCTCACCATCAACTCGGTGGTTCCCCGCAAAGTGGTCATGCCCAACCTGTACGGCTATTCCGTCACCGAAGCCCGCAGCGAGCTCCAGAACCGTGGCCTCAACATGGGCTACCTTAATTATGTAAGGGATATTGCCACCAACACCGTACTGGAGCAGATGGTAGACGGTGTAGAGGTGAAAGCCGGAGACCTTGTAGTGAGCGGTTCCACCGTAGACCTTACCGTAGCCGTAGCCAGCGAGGACAACCGCACGGAGGTTCCCAGTGTCATCGGCCTCAAATACGTGAGCGCCCTAGATGCCCTCCATGACAAATTCCTCAATGTGGGAACGGTACGCTTCGACCCTGACATCCGCACCTACGCAGACTCCGTCAACGCTGTCGTATACAAGCAGGAAGCAACCGGACAGTCCAGGAGCCTCGGCTCCCGCATTGCCATTTCCCTCACCCTTGACACCTCTAAACTTCCGGCCAAATGACCCAGACGGAGCCCATGGACTTAGCCGCTCTGCAAAGCGGCCGGCCGGAGGCCGCGGGAGACTGCGAGGACACCATGTTCGAGCACTTCCGGATTGTGGTGGACAAAGGCCAGGAGCCGCTCCGGGTAGACAAATTCATTTCCACGCATCAGGAAGACACGTCCCGCCACCGCGTGCAGCAGGCCATCAAGCTGGGCTACGTGCTGGTGAACGACAAGCCCGTGAAGGCCAACTACATCGTAAGGCCCCTGGACGTGGTGAAGTTCGTGATGCCCTACGAGCGCCGCGGAACGGAAATTCTCCCGGAAAACATTCCTCTCGATATCGTTTACGAAGATGACGACGTACTGGTGGTGAACAAGCCCGCCGGCATGGTGGTGCATCCCGGTCACGGCAACTATAACGGAACGCTGGTGAATGCACTGGCCTATTACCTCCACCTCTCCCCCGACGTGGAGGACGAGCGCATGGGCGTGCTGGTGCACCGCATCGACAAAGACACCAGCGGCCTTCTGGTGGTGGCCAAGAACCCCGCCGCCCAGCTTCATCTGGCCGACCAATTCTTCGTCCACTCCATCGACCGCATTTACACGGCCGTGGTATGGGGCAACATTCCGGAGGACGAAGGCACCATTTCGGGCACCATCGGCCGGGATCCCAACGACCGCCTGCGCTTCCGCGTGTACGAAGACCCCGAAAAGGGCAAATGGGCGGTCACGCACTGGCGGGTGCTGGAGCGCTACGGTTTTATCACGGTGGTGGAGTGCCGCCTGGAGACCGGCCGCACGCACCAGATCCGCGTGCACATGAGCTCCATCGGCCATCCCCTCTTCAACGACGAACGGTACGGCGGCGCAGAAATCCGACAGGGCACCATCTACGCCAAATACCGCCAGTTCATCCAGAACTGCTTCGCCCTTTGCCCCCGGCAGGCGCTCCACGCCCGCACGCTGGGCTTCACCCACCCTTCCACCGGAGCACGGCTGCATTTTGAAGCGCCTCTTCCCGCCGACATGACGGCCCTTATCGAGAAATGGCGCGCATACGTAGCCGGCAACTAGCCGGCGCGTGGACGTAACGGTCTGATTATCTGATACATAAGCAAAACCGCCTGTTGAAAATCCAACAGGCGTTTTTGCTTAAATTATTAAATCATAGCGTGTTACGTCCACGCCGCAAAATTAGTCAATGCGATCGAAGCCGGTGTAAGGACGCAGGCACTCGGGAATCTCAATGTAACCGTCCTTCTGGTTGTCTTCCAGGAGAGCGGCCTTCTTGCCCTCCACGCAGATGATGCCGAAGCCCAGCAGCTGGGTGCCGGGGTCTATCCCCAGTATGATGCGTTTGGCGTTCATGGGCCGGTAAAGGTATGGATTTTCCAGAATGAGCGCAAGAAATATTTGGTTTTCAAGGAAAAATCCGTATCTTTGCAGTCCAAAATTTTTAGATGACCGCTAAGCTCAGTCAAGACCTGCCGCAAAGGGCAGGCGCTTACGGCCCAAAACTTTAACAAGTTTTTGTACAATGTACGCAATTGTTGACATTGCAAGCCAGCAGTTTAAAGTAGAAGCTGGCATGGATATCTTCGTCAACCGCCTCGCGGCCAAGAACGGAGAATCCGTGGAGTTCGACAAGGTGCTCCTCGTGGACAATGAGGGCAAAGTAAAGGTCGGCACTCCTTACGTGGAGGGAGCAAAGGTAACCGCCACCGTCCTGGACGATGACGCCAAAGCCAAGAAAGTGCTCGTTTTCAAGAAAATTCGTCGCAAGGGTTTCCAGACGCTGAATGGCCATCGCCAGAAGCTCACCAAGATCCACATCGACGCTATCGCTTAACTTTTTAAAGACTGAAAGATTATGGCACACAAGAAAGGTCAATCCAGTTCTAAGAACGGTCGTGAGTCGCATTCCAAACGTCTTGGCATCAAGAAGTTCGGCGAGGAAGTCGTAAAGGCCGGCAACATCATCGTGCGTCAGCGCGGTACTGTTCACAACCCTGGTCTCAACGTGGGTATGGGTAAGGATCACACCCTCTACGCTCTCGTAGACGGCACCGTGAAGTTCACCCGCAAGCGTGAAGACAAGTCCTTCGTTTCCGTAGTTCCTTTCGAGAACTAAACCCGAAGGTACAAAAGATTGTAAAAGGAGGACCTGTACCCTAGGGGACAGTCCTCCTTTATCATTAATACTAAGGTATATGCTTACACTGAAACTCCTCCGCGAAAACCCGGAGTTTGTTATCAAGAAACTGGCCGTCAAGAATTTTGACGCCCGCGCCATCGTAGAAAACGTCATTGCCCTGGACGACAAACGCAAGGCTCTCCAGACCGAGAGCGACGCTCTCCTGGGACAGCAGAAGAAGGCTGCCGCCGCCATCGGCCAGCTCATGAAGGAAGGCAAGAAGGCTGAGGCCGAAGCCGCCAAGGCAGAAGTCGCCTCCATCAAGGAGCGTTCCACCGCCCTTCTCAAGGAGGCCGACGAGACCATCGAGCAGCTCCAGAACCAGCTGGTGCTCCTGCCCAACATCCCCTGCGACCTGGTACCCGAGGGTAAGGGTGCCGAGGACAACCTGGTAGTGAAGATGGGCGGTCCCGAGGTGAACCTCCCCGAGAACGCACTTCCCCACTGGGAACTGGCCAAGAAGTACGACATCATCGACTTCGACCTGGGTGTCAAGATCACCGGTGCCGGTTTCCCCGTATATAAAGGCAAAGGCGCCAAGCTGCAGCGCGCCCTCATCAACTACTTCCTGGACCGCAACACCGCAGCCGGCTACAAGGAAGTGGAGCCTCCCGTGATGGTCAATGCCGCTTCCGGTTTTGGTACCGGCCAGCTGCCCGACAAGGAAGGCCAGATGTACCACGCCAACCTGGACGACTTCTACATGGTTCCTACCGCCGAGGTCCCCGTCACCAACATCTTCCGTGACGTCATCCTCAGCGCAGACCAGTTCCCCCAGAAGCTCACCGCTTACACGCCCTGCTTCCGCCGTGAGGCCGGTTCCTACGGCAAAGACGTGCGCGGCCTCAACCGCCTGCACCAGTTTGACAAAGTGGAAATTGTGCGCGTAGAGAAGCCCGAGAACAGCTACGCTGCTCTGGACGAAATGGTGGCTCACGTAGAGAGCCTCGTAAACGAGCTGGGTCTTAAGTACCGCATCCTTCGCCTTTGCGGCGGAGACTTGAGCTTCACCAGCGCCATCACCTACGACTTCGAACTCTGGAGCGCCGCTCAGGGCCGCTGGCTGGAGATTTCCTCCGTGTCCAACTTCGAGAGCTACCAGGCCAACCGCCTCAAGTGCCGCTATAAGGACGAGGACGGCAAGATGCAGCTGGTCCACACCCTCAACGGAAGCTCCCTGGCCCTGCCCCGCGTAGTGGCCGCCCTCCTGGAAGACAACCAGAAAGACGGTTACATCGAGATTCCCGAGTGCCTGCGTCCTTACACCGGTTTTGACCGTATTGACTAATTTTGCGGCGTGGACGTAACACGCTATGATTTAATAATTTAAGCAAAAACGCCTGTTGGATTTTCAACAGGCGTTTTTGCTTATGTGCCGTATAATCAGACTGTTACGTCCACGCGCCGGCTCATCCTGGAAAATCCATATCTTTACCGGCCCATGAACGCCAAAACTACCGACGCTCCCCAGGTTGATGCCCAAAGAGTTCCTTGTAGCATTTGGAGAAATAGGAGGGGGTTCCAAAGCCGACGGCATAAGCGATTTCCGCCACGGTTTTGTCGGAGCTCTTGAGCAATTGCTCTGCGGCCTTGAGCCGGGTAATGCGGATAAGTTCCACGGGCGAATAGCCGGTAAGCGCTTTCACTTTCCGGTATAGCTGCACGCGGCTCAATCCCAGCTCGGAGCCTATCTGCTCCACGCTAAGGTTTTCGTCGGAGAGATTTCCACGCACGACAGAACGGAAGCGGGCAAGGAAATCATTCTCCTGCGGCCTTGCGGCGCTTTCTCCGGTTTCCAGATAGTGTTCTTTGAGGAGAATCCTGCTCTTGAGCAGATTGCCGATGCGGGAGAGCAGCACCCGTTCGCTGAACGGTTTGGAAATATAGGCATCGGCCCCGGAGTCGTATCCCTGCGCCCGCTGGTCCTCCAGGGACTTGGCTGTGAGAAGGATGACGGGAATGTGACTGGTAGCCAGCTGGTCCTTGAGGGCCCGGCACATCTGAAGCCCGTCCATGACCGGCATCATGACATCGCTCACAACAAGGTCCGGCAGTTCACGGGATGCCTTTTCCAGACCTTCCTCGCCATTGCAGGCCGTGAGAATCCGGTATTCCCCCTCCAAAAGTGTTCCTATGAAGGTACGGAGGTCGGAGTTGTCGTCCACGATGAGGACAGTGGGCCTTTCCTCAGACTGGACGACGCGTCCGGCGGCCTCCTGCTGCCGCGTATTCTCCAGGGCATAGGTTTCTGCATATTGTTCGGTATAGGCCGATGCGTCTTTCCCTTCGCCCACGGCCACTCCCTGCTGAACGAGGGGCAGCCGGACGGAAAAGGCCGATCCCTTCCCTACCGTGCTGGTAACCGATACGGCGCCGCCATGAAGGTCGGCCACCGCCTTCACCAGCGCAAGCCCGATACCGGTACCGGATGTGGAATTACCGGCCTGATAGAAACGGTCAAAGACGAAGGGAAGTTTATCGGCCGGAATCCCTTCTCCGTTATCGTCTACCGTGAGGACCGCATCGGAATCCTCCCGCCGGACAGAGACCGTAATGATTCCGTCAGCTGACGTATGCTTGATGGAATTACCCAGCAGGTTGAAGAGGATGCGCTCGAGAAGCCGCATATCGGCCTCTACCGTCAGCTGTTCTTCTCCTTCGTAACGGAAATCCCGGTGAGAGTCGGCAAAACCGGTCATCCATTCGCGAACCGCAGCAGGAAGGTCGAAAGCAGCAACTTCCAAGGCCATGTTTCCGCTTTCAATCTTCCTGAAATCGAGGATGTTATTGACGAGCTGGCGCAAAACATCCACATTGCGCCTGGCCATCAGAAGCGTTTTTCGCTGGGACTCCTCCATATGGCCCTCCAGCACATGGTCCAGCGGCCCGGCCACCAGCGTGAGCGGTGTGCGGAGGTCGTGGCTCACAGCCGTAAAGAATTCCAGCTTGGCCTTGGTGGATTCTTCCAGCTGCTGTTTGAGCCGCCTGGTATTCCAATAGTTCCAGTAGGACTGGCACGTAATCAAGATAAGCAGGAGGGCAAAACCGATGACCAGCCACATGATGACGCGCTGGTTGTTATACTGTAAAAGGGATTGGTCCAACTGACCGTTCACTTGCTGAACCATGGCACGCTGGGTAGCTACTTCTTCCTCCTGCATCTTGAGCATAAGGGCATTGTGGCTGTCTACCAGCGCACTCTCCAGCCGGTTCTCCCGTTCAAAAGGCTTTCCGGAGAGAATATTCATGGCCAGTTCAATGACCAGGTCTCCGCGGGTAGGATAGAGGTAGGAGGCGGTAAGGACGCCGTCAATCACATCCTGGAGGCCGGCATCGGGCAATGCGTCCACGCCAAAGAAAGGAATGTCTTCGGGCTCTCCCAAAGCCCGGCGGGCGCCCCGCGCCATGCGGTCGTTTTGGCCAAAGACGGCATCCGGGCGAACGCCTTGCCGCGCCAGGTCCAGCATCACCTCATAGCCATCTTCTTCCAGCCAGTTGCCATAGGGCGCTGCCAAAAGCTGTATTCCCGGATATTGGGACAGTGCCTCAACAAAACCTTTGTGCCGGTCATCGGCCGGCGAAGACCCTGCCAGTCCCTGGATTTCCACGACAGTTCCCTTCTCGCCCATGACATCGGCCATAAAATTTCCCATGATCCGGCCAATCTCCACGTTATCGGCCCCGATGAAGGCCGTGTACTTGTCGGAGTCGATCTTGCGGTCGAAGAGAATGACCGGAATGCCGGCGTCGAACGCATCTTCCACAGCATGTGTGATGGTGGTGGTCTGGTTGGGAGACACCACCAGGAGGTCCACTCCTTCTTTCATGAACGCCCAGATTTGCTCCATCTGGCGCTCGCTGTTGTCATCGGCCGACACAAAACGGACCTCCACGCCATTGGCGCGGGCCGCCAGCTTGAGTTCCTCGTTCAGTTTGGAGCGCCAGATGTCGTTGCTGCACTGGGAAACGCCTATAACCAGCGACTTCTTCCCTCCGCCGCAGGCAGAGAGAAGAAGTACAGCCGATATGAGTAGAAGAAGTGTTTTTTTCATGCAAATTATTTAACGGAATCCGGGATTACCGGCATCGCGCCACTCTGAGTACATACGTAGGCCGATACCCTTACGGCAGACTCATGTGCCTCGGGAACGGTCTTCCCGCCCAGCAGAGAGCCCACGAACGCACCGGTGAAGGAATCTCCGGCACCTACGGTATCGGCCACCTGCACCTTGGGCGTATCCAGGAACGACATGCCGCCCTCGTAGAAGACATAACTGCCGTTGACACCACAGGTAAGGATGAGCATCCGGAAGCCATAAATCCTCATAAGACTGCGGCACTTCTCTTCCAGCGAAAGGCCCGGAAGCTCAAACAGGCGGGCGATGACCACCAACTCTTCATCGTTGATCTTCAGGATATCGCAGCGGCGGAAAGAGGCCTCCAGCACTTCCTTGTTGTAAAAGTCCTGCCTGAGGTTGATATCAAATACCTTGAGGCAATCTTTGGGGACAGCCTCCAGGAACAGGCCGATGCTTTCCCGGGAAACGGCGTTGCGCTGGGCCAGGGAGCCAAAGCAAACCGCCTTGCAGTCTGCCGCCAGGGCGGCCAGTTCCTTCGTGTAGGGGATGTTGTCCCAGGCCACGTCGGTCTTGATTTCGTACTGCGGCACGCCCTGCGCATCCAGCGTGACCTGGACGGTGCCGGTAGGATAGGAGACACGATCCAGGTGGTATGGCAGCTGATGCGCTTCCAACGCCTCCACGATTTCCTCTCCCAGTTCATCCTGGCCGATGGCGCTCACCGCCATTCCCTCCAGGCCGAACTGGCTGGCATGATATGCAAAGTTGGCGGGGGCCCCGCCCAGTTTCTTTCCCTCGGGAAGCATATCCCACAGCGCTTCCCCGATGCCTATGACATATTTACCCATGATTATTTACGCACTTTAGTGAAATAGTAGAAAAGATAGGCTACGCCGACAGTCATGACGGCCACGGCGCCTGCCTGTCCCACTGCGTCGGAGGCAAAGCCCATGAGGAGCGGGAACACGGTACCGCCGAACAGGCCCATAATCATGAGGCCGCTTACCTCGTTCTGCTTCTCGGGAACGGCCAACAGGGCCTCGGAGAAGATGATGGAGAAGATGTTGGAGTTACCAAAACCGACCAGGGCAATGGCCACATAGAGGATTTCCTTGCTCTGGCCCAGGAACATGCCGCACATGGAAAGGGCCATGAGAACAACGCTCACGAGGAAGAACTTGCGGTGGCTGAACTTGGAGAGGATAAACGAGCCGCTGAGGCAGCCCACCGTACGGAAGATAAAGTACAGGCTGGTAGCAAAACCGGCCTCGGTAAGGGTCATGCCCACACGCTCCATCAGAAGCTTGGGAGCCGTTGTATTGGTACCTACGTCAATGCCCACATGGCACATGATGCCCAGGAAACTGAGAAGCACCACCGGCTTTCCAAGGAGCTTGAAGCACTCCACAAAACCGGAGGCTTTGTCGGCCACCTGTTCGCGCTCAATGGGAGAAATGCCCAGCAGGAGAGCTGCCAGGACGCCGATGCAGCCGTAAATGGGGAACAGCACTCTCCAGCCCAGTCCAAAGGAAGGCAGAGCGGCCGTAGCGCCCCACATGGCAATGTACGGGGCCATGAAAGAGGCGATGGCCTTTACAAACTGCCCGAAGGTCATGGTGCTGGCCAGCTTGTCACCCTTGATAATATTGGTAATGAGCGGGTTCAGCGAAGTCTGCATGAGGGCGTTGCCAATTCCGAGAAGGGAGAAGGCCACCAGCATGACGCCATAACTTTCCCCGAAAATGGGGATAACCAGCGAAATCACCGTCACCACCAGCGAAAGGAGCACGGTATTCTTGCGGCCGATCCGGTTCATGAGGATACCCGTAGGTACAGAGAAAATGAGGAACCAGAAAAAGACCAGCGAAGGGAAGATATTGGCAGCCGAATCACTCAGATCGAGGTCGGCCTGCACATAGTTGGATGCAATGCCCACCAGGTCCACAAAGCCCATGGCGAAGAAGCACAGCATCACCGGCAGAAGTTGTATCTTTTTATTCATTACTTAGCAAGAGGATAAAGGGTTACGTCGGCCTTGAGGTTTCCGTAGAGCCGGAGGGTATTGTAGGGGGCCGAAGGGAAAACAAGGTTGGTCATGGCAAAGTCTTCGCCAAAAGCCTCGATACTGGCGCTATCCATGAGAAGGCGCAGTTCCATCTTACCACCCACGCGGGTAGGAGCAGAAGTAACGGCAGCAAACTTCTTGGAGAATTTCACCATCCCGCTTCCGCGACGGTCCATGGAGAAAGTCTGGGTGGCTGCTTCATAGGAGAAGACCACCTGTTCTCCGGCCTCATTGGAAAGCACGAAGGTAGCGCCTTCCTTCTTTTGAAGGGAGAAGCGAATGACCAGTTCATAAGCTTTTACCGGCTTGTCAAACAGCTCTACAGGTGCCGTAGAAAGCGTATACTGGACCGGGGTGCCGCGAAGGGCCTCCACTTCCCTGGACGGAGTACTCTTCAGGATGACTTCCTTGCCTTTTCGGATGAGGGAAAGGTCCCGGGGAACGGAATTGGCGCTGCGGAACTGCTGGGTGGGAACCGAGTTGGCATACTGCCAGTTGCTCATCCAGGCAATAGCCACAGTACGGCCGTCCGGAGCACTACTCCATGTAACGGCGGCATAGTGGTCCTTGCCGTAGTCCATCCAGCGGGTGACGGTAGGAAGATCGTCGCATTTGAAGGTCTTCCCATCATAGCTACCCACGAAATACTGGGTGGCGCTTCCGCCAAAGGGGCCGCCGGGATTGATGTTCAGAAGAAGCACCCACTTGTCTTTTCCCTCAAAGGGAAGACGGATGAGGTCCGGGCACTCCCAAACACCGTTATGGTTACCGTAAGCAAGACCGAAACTGCTGTCGTACGTCCAGTCCTTGAGGTTGGAGGAACTGTAGAACTGCACCTCCTGCCCTGCGGCCAGCACTACTTTCCACTGACGGGTCTGCGGGTCCCAGAACACCTTGGGATCCCGGAAGTCGGGCGTATCCTCGGCCATAATCACCGGATTGCCGGCATATTTGGTAAAGGTGCGGCCGTTATCCAGGCTGTACGCGATGCTCTGCGTCTGGTTGGAGCCGTCAGAGGTGTACATAGCCACAATGGCGCCGCGGCCGAAGCCGGCCGTATTGTCCGTATCCACAACAGCGCTTCCGCTGAAGATGGCGCCCAGGTCGTCGGGGGCGAGGGCAATTCCCAGATGCTCCCAATTCACCAGGTCCTTGGAAACGGCATGTCCCCAGTGCATATTGCCCCAGAAACTGCCATAGGGATTATACTGGTAGAACAGATGCCATTCACCATCTTTGTACACCATTCCGTTGGGGTCGTTCATCCACCCCCACTCGGGGGAAAAATGATAGGTGGGCCTGTATTGCTTTTCCTTATTGGCATGGTCCACCACGGGAACCGTGACTATCTCCGACCAACATACGTCGTCGGAAGGGTCCCGGCGTACACCCCGCCCCTGCGTCATCGTGACATCCAGCAGAATGCTGCTTCCGCCCCACTTGCCCAGGTCCAGCGGAACCAGGTAGTCGGTCTTGTCAATGGCCAGGGAAATGTTGGCTCTCAGCACCACATTCCCGTTGGAAAGCACCTTGACACTCGCTTCCTGGGCCGTTTCCTGGACCGGAAGCATTACGTAGCGGTCGTTCCCGCCCACTTGAATCAGCGTATGGGTTTCACTGAGATGATGAACCGTAAGGCTCTGTGCCCCCGCCATAAACGGGAGCACAAGAGCAAGGACAAAAAAGAGTCGTTTCATGCGTCAAAGATAGTGAAAATAAAGCGACTTTAGTACTGGGTCACCACGACATCCGACACCGTGATGCTGCCGCCGTAGTTATTGATGCTCCAGCAGTTCTTCTGGATACCGTAGATACGCTGGGTATAGGCGCACACATCGTTGATGTACATGACCACCACGGAGTTGTCCGTGTAAATGTCAATGTTGTACACATTGTCATCCGGACGGGCAAACCAGTAGCCGTCCGCCCCATTAATAAAGTGCTTGCCTTCCTCTCCCTCCTCTTCGAAGTTCACCTTGCGGTTCCATTCGTTTTCGGGATTGACCACCATGGTATAGTACTTTTTACTGTCGGTACCCCGCACGAAGGAGAAGCCGAACTTGTCCCAGTTGTTGGAAGTAGTCACCTTGAGGGAAATATGGTTGGCGCGGCCCAGGCGGTTATACAGCACATAGGCGTCATCACCGGTAAGCGTTCCGTTTTCATAGCCGTTGGAAGCCATGACCTTCAGCTCCTTGGAGACACTGTACTTGGCAGCCATCGCGGGAACCTCACCCAGGGTAAGGGTACCGTTTTCGTGCTGGACAATCTTATGGCAGACCATGGATCCGGACCAGTTGGGCTCGCCATCGGCCCCCACATTGATGTTCTTGTCAAACACGGTAGTTCCACTGCGGAACGGGCTCCAGCCCCACATATAGCGGTTGGTACCGTCCGACGCCGTCTTTCCGGCATAGAAAGCACGGCTGTCCAGAACGCCCTCGTGACCGTCCTGCGGCCAGTGGGCACCGGGGTCGGCGAAGCAGTTTTTGAGCCCTTCCCAGGAATCGGCCATCATATACTTAACCTTGCGGCTCCAGGGGGCGCGGTACCCTTCACTGTAAATAAAGTACCACCAGTCACCCATTTTGAACACATCCGGGCATTCGCACATACGGTCCCAGACCATGTTGAAGGAACCCACGTGCTCCCAGTTTTTGAGGTCGGCCGACTTGAAATCGGCGAACCTGAGGTTGCTGGAGATGACCATGTGCCACATGCCGTCGTCGGCCTTGAACACCTGGGGATCGCGGAAATCGACTCCGGAATATCCGAAGTCAGGGCCGTTAAGCGCCCACAGAAGGTCCTTGGTCCAGGTCTTGAAGTCCGGGGAGGTGGCTCTCAGGACCACTTCACGGTTGGTGCAATTCCCGTTATGACCGGTGTAATAGATGTAGTACAGGCCCTCGTCCTCATCATACACACAGCATCCGGTACCGATAGCGGCATCCTGTTCCAGGACAGAGGCTCCCACAGGGAGAACCTCTCCCAGGGACGTATAAGAAGCGCCGTCCCTGGTGGATACGCCCCAGATGGGGTGGAAGTTCATGGACGCATTGTTGTCAAACTCCTGCAGATACAGGACCTTAAACTCACCGGCCTTTGCATCCCAGAAGGGCATGGGGTCGCCCACGCGGCCAAGGGCCGGAGTATAATAGGTGCTGAATCCCTTGTCATCTGCACTGGCAAAGTAGGTAGCACTCGCATCCCAGTCGCGGGGTGCATCCCCATAGTTTTCTTTGCTGCATGCCATCGTCAGTGCGCCCAGCATCAGGATGGCAGAAATGTATGTCTTGTGTTTCATACGACTCTATTTTGTAAGATAGTTGATGGCATTGGCGGTCATGATGGCAATGTTCTTATGGTAGTTCTCCACATAACCAGCCCCATAGGTATAGGAATACCAGTCATAGCAGCCGGAGCCGATGCAGATGATACCGCCCTTACCGTCGTGCGCAGGATATTCCCAGGCCACGATGGCTCCGTCTCCGCCCACACCGATGATGGTGGCGCCGGTGCGGGTAGTCCAGGCATTATAGTCAGCATATCCTCCCCAGTCAGTTCCAATATGGTACTGGGCGGTAGAGTTGGTGATATAGTAGCCGGCATCGGTGCACAGAACCTTATTGGGGTCGTCTCCCATAATGATATCCTTGTACAGCGGATGCTCGTTCTGTCCAGCGTAAATACGGAAGTCCCAAGGACCGCCGCAAAGCTCGGCACTGTTTTCTTCTCCGCCCCAGCAGTTGTTGGGAGTGGTCCAGTCGTCGTCACCGGTTGCGCCGATGAAGGAAGGCAGGTTGGTGGCATAACGGGTCATCAGGAGCGCTCCGCCATTCTCATAGAAAGCACGGATCTGGTTCTTGGCATCCAGGGCCTCGGTGGCCATATCTATGAACTGGTCGTGTCCGTCAACGAAGGGTTGCCGGTGGAAGTGCCACCACATAATCTTGCATTCGGAAAGATCCAGCGTACCGTTCTTGATATCGGCGAAGGAGGCATAGAGCGTTCCAGGCACATTGGCAATCATCCAGTTGCAGGCGGTAAGCGCCTCCGGATCCAGATCCTCCTTGTTGGAGGCCGCACCCAGGAACAGGGCCTTGGGCTTCTCGATCACCGTAACGGTAACCGTATAGACGCTCTGGGCCGAGTTGTTGGTCACAGTGAACGTGACGGGCGCAGAGAAGTCCTGGGCCACACCGGAAGCCGGAACGACAGCTGCGTTGGCGCTGATTTCGATAGTAGGCACCAACGAGTGAACATCTTCGGTACCGGGAAGGAACACGGAAATGGTCTTCGCCTCCTGGTCGATGATTCCGTTGTACATATCATTGATGACAAAGCGCGTAATCCGGGCCTGGTCGTGAAGGACGCTCAGGGTCCAGTCAAGGGAAACATCTCCGTTTTGGACCTTCAGACCTTTGGCGGAGGACATGTTCAGCTTATCTCCCTGCTTTACAGGGCAGGTAGCACCTTCGGAAACAACCAGCGAGGTCACTTCCATGGCCGATGTTTCGTACACCTCGGGAAGTCTCACCACAATGCTGCGGGAGGCGAGGTCGATATTCCCCTCATATCCGTCCAGGGAGAGGGCTGTGACAAGGCAGTCTCCGCCAAGCTGGAGGTCACTGACCTTGGTCTTTGTGCAGGCTGCCAGACAAAGCAGGGCGGCTGCCATATAAATCAATTTGTTTCTCATATACGTAGCAATTTATCACCAGGCACCGACGTTTTGGGTATAGTGGCCGTTGGAAGCAGCCATCTGACCGGCCGGGATAGGGAGATATTCACCCTTGTTGGCCGTGAAGTGAGCTTCGCTGTAGAACGAGCAGTTGTCAATTTCCTCGGAATAGTACTTGTTGAGGACCGTAGCGGCATCGCCCCAGCGAACGAGGTCAAAGAAGCGCTCGCTTTCCATGGCCAGTTCCAGACGACGTTCCATCTTGACAATCTTGATGGTCTGTGCCTTGTCATAAGTACCATTGTACTGGGCGACGAAGAACTTGACGCCGTAGCGGGCAGGATAGTCGGAAATCATCTGGGTGGAAGAAGCCGCACGGCGGCGGATCTCATTCACCAGGTCGATGGCCTTGTCACATTTACCCAGCTGGGCATAGGCTTCGGCCCTCTCCAGAAGGACATCGGCATAGCGGAAGACAATGCGGTTCATGGGAGAAGCCCAGTAGGAGCCCTTGATAAGGTATTTGTCCAAAAGGGCCGGATCTACGTTGTGCTTGAGGGTCACATAATAGCCATAGTTTCCGCCGGAGCGGCTCCATACGGTGGTCTGCTCCATCATGTAGTTGCGGTTGAACATGTAGGGGAAGCCCGGCATGCCCACCGTCAGGAACAGGCGGGGGTCTGCGTTATCCGTCGCCTTGTCATAATCCTTGCTGTTGAAGGTATCCAGAAGGGGAAGACCGTCGGCTCCGGTACGGAACGCGTTCACCAGATTCTGGCTGGGCTTGTAGAAGTCGCAGCCGCCGTCGGTAACACCGGTGATATTGGGAACGATGAGGCCATAGCTCCAGTTCAGGTTACCATAGGTGGAACCGTCGTTGATGGAGTACTGGATGGCCCAGAGGCTTTCCTTACCGTTCTCATACTCGGTCTCGGGGCGGAAGTTGTTGTGGATATCCTCCTCCAGACCATAACCGGAGTAGTATTTGGGATCGGTGTATTCAATGACTTTCTCCAGATCAGACACTTCGATGGAGGTAACTTCGTTGGTCTTTTCGTCATCCTGGTGGTAAGCCTTGTACAGATAGACCTTGGCCAGGAAGGCGGCGGCGGAAGCCTTGGTGGGACGGCCCTTGTCGGCCTGCACCTCGGGCAGCACGTCAAAGGCATCCTTGATATCATTGATGATAACCTGCCAGCCTTCATCGTTGGAGTAGAGCGTGTTGGACATGTTCTGATATTCCTCGTAAGTGAAGTCGTAGCGGTCCACAAAAGGAATGTGCTTGAACAGACGCTTGAGGAGGAAATGACCGTAGGCACGCAGGAACTTCATCTCGGCCAGCCGCTGCTCCTTCATCGTGAAGGAGTCGTCACATTCGTTCAGAAGGGCGATGGCACTGTTCACGCGGGAAAGGCTGTTATACAGGCGCACCCAGATGTCATTGATGTTCCAGTTGGTGGTGAGAACGCCCTGCTGCATTTCCAGCTGGTGGAAAACGTCACCGTCACCTACACCGCTGCCACCCTTGTAGGCATCGTCGGAACGGACATCAAAATTCCACATGGAGAAGGAGGAGTTGATATCCTCCGCGGTGGTGAAGATGGCATAGGCCGATACCACCATGGCCTCTGCATTGGCAGGAGATTTCACCTGCTCGTCGCTGAGGGTACCCTGGGGCACCTGGTCACTCAGCATTTTTTGGCAGGAAACAGCCGCAGAGAAGGCAAGACCCATGCACAGGAAGAAAAATATCTTTTTCATAACTGAACTTTCTTTAGAAGGAAACATTGATGCCAGCGGTGATATTCAAAGGAATAGGATAACCGAAGGTGGGGTTTTCCGGATCCACGCCCGTAAAGCTGCGGCTTCTGATGGTGAACAGGTTCTGGGCCGACACATACACCCTCAGACGGGACATGTGCAGGGCTTCGCAAACCTTACCGGAGAAGTTGTATCCCAGCTGGATGGTACGCAGTTTGGCAAAGGAACCATTCTCCACGTAGTAGCTGGAGACACGCTTTTCGTTGTTGTTGTCCATGATGCTCACGGCCGGGATATTGGAGGCATTGTTGGCGGGGCTCCAGGCATCCAGGAGGCGGCGTCCCTTGTTGAGGTTGGAGATGTTCATACCCGTCCAGAGGTCGGTCTGCTTCTTGAAGTCGCTGGTAATCACATCCACGCCCTGAACACCCTGCCAGAACATGGTAAGGTCAAAGTTCTTGTACTGGAGGTAGATGTTGAGACCCCAGGTAAAGTCCGGAACGGGAGAATAAATCCACTTCTGATCCTTTTCCGTAATGACGCCGTCGTCATTGAGGTCTTTCCAGCGAATACGGCCGAGGCCTGCACCACTCTGGATGGCGTGGTTGTCAATCTCGTCCTGGCTCTTGAAGATGCCGTCATAGACATAGCCCACCTGGGCACCCATCGGATGGCCCACAACGCTTTCCACACCATTTCCGCCAAAATCACCACGGGCTGCAAGGGTCTCGGGGAGTTTGGTGACACGGTTCCTGTAGGTGCCGATATTACCGGCGAGGTCGTACTGGAAGTCGCCGATTTCACCGCGGTATCCCACGTTGAATTCGATACCCTTGTTGACCATTTCACCGGCATTGATCCACTGGTCGGCTCCCTCACCCATGACACCGATGCCGGGCATTCTTACAAGAATGTCGGTGGTCTTCTTATAGTAAACTTCCAGGGAGCCGTAGAGCGCGCTCTTGAACATGGCAAAGTCAAGACCCACATTGGTCTGGGTGGTCGTTTCCCATTTGAGGTTGTCATTACCCAGCTGGATGCGGCGGAAACCGCTGGGAAGGGTCTGACCGCCGTTGGTACCGGCAATATCATAGCTGGTACCATAGCTCTGTCCGCCAAAGTTGGCCTCACCGTAATTGCTCTCATAGATGGAGTAACGGGCAATGTTGTCAATATCCTGCGTACCCGTCTGGCCCCAGCTGGCACGAATCTTCAGGTTCTCCAGCCAGGTAGCATTTTCCATGAACTTTTCCTTGTCAATTCTCCAGCCCACGCTCACCGAAGGGAAAAGACCGAAACGGGTGTTGCGGCCAAAGCGGCTGGAACCGTCATAGCGGAGCGTGACGCTGGCCAGGTAGCGGTCGGCGTAGTTGTAGTTTACTTTTCCAAAATAGGAGATGAGGGTATAACCACCGCCACCGCCATAGGATTCGGCCTCGCCGACAGCAGCGTTGGGCCACATATAGTCGGGGTTCAGCACGGCAAAATCGTATGCCTTCCCGCTGAACCAGGTGTCATCTTCCCGGTTAACTTCGGTACCGACCAGGATATCGCCACGATGCTTGCCCACCTCAAAATTGTAGGTTGCAATGGCATTCCACATCCATTTGAGCCAGTGCTCCTGCTTTGCTTCTACGGCATTGGTCTTGGTGGCTACGGTTCCTTCCGTAACAGGGTAAGTGAAGATACGCTGTTCCTTCTGGGAATAATCGATACCAAAGGTGGTCTTGATGTTCAGTCCCTTTACCGGATTGATATTCAAGAAAGCATCGCCGAACAGTCTCCAGTAGGAATAACGGTTGTCCTTGTTGCGGGTAAGGCGGGCAAGGGGGTTCTCACGGTCGGGATAACCTCCCACGGGACCTGCGAACTCACCGCTGGTGGTATAGACCGGGATGGAAGGATTGAACTGGAGTACGTTCTCCAGGAATCCGCCGGGAGCCTGTACTTCGCTGGTGCGATTCAAGGTAAAATGCTCGCCGATGGTGAGGATATTCCTGTCACCAACCTTAAGGAGCTTGTAGTCTGTATTGATACGGGCACTGATGCGGGAGAAGTCGGAGTGCTTGATAATACCGTCGTTGCGGTAATAACCCAGGGAGAAGTAGGAATTGCCGCGCTCGGTACCGTTACTCAGGGAAAGGTTGTACTGCTGGATAAGACCGGTACGGGTGGTTTCCTTTACCCAGTCGGTATCGCTGGCAGGAGTGGTTCCTGCGGCATCCAGATACTTGTCCATACGGATTTTGTTCAGGACGGGGACGCCATTGGCGTCGTAGCCCCAGTCAAAATGGTAACCCAGCGAGTTTCTCTCCGGATTGAGACCGTCATTCACATAACCTTGCCACATGACGCGGCCAAACTCCTCGGCATTGAGTACCTGCATACGGTTGGCATAGGTCTGTGCAGCTACACTGGCGTCAAAGTCTACTTTCACTTTTCCATCCTTGCCGTTTTTGGTGGTAATGATAATAACGCCGTTAGCAGCCCGGCTACCATAAATGGAGGCAGAGGCTGCATCCTTGAGGACCTGGATGGACTCGATGTCGTTACCGTTGAGTTCGTGCATGCCCGCCTTCGTGGGAACACCGTCAATGATAAACAGCGGATCGTTGGCGCCCTGGTTGAGGGAGCCGATACCGCGGATTCGGACAGTCGCAGCACCGGACGGAGAGCCGTCGGCCGAGATGTTCATACCGGGAACGCGTCCCTGGAGCGCTTTCACAGGGTTGTTCTCATTCTGCTTGGCCAGGTCTTCCGTGTTGACGGTAGAGATGGCGCCGGTAAGGTCGGCCTTGCGCTGGACCGTATAACCGGTCACGACTACCTCGTTCAGCAGTTGGGAGTCCTCGTCCATGACAACTGCCATCTGAGCCTGGGCAGGTAACTCCTGCGTAGTATAGCCGATGGAGGAGAAGACCAGGACAGCACCCTGTTTCACCGAAATGGTGAAGTTGCCGTCAAAGTCTGTCGTCGTACCATTGCTGGTACCTTTTTCCATGACCGCGGCGCCAATGACGCCGTAGCCGTCGGCCGAAGAGGTCACAGTACCTGTAACCGTAATCTGCTGGGCGGCGGCAGTGACGCCTGCCAGCAGAAGGGCCGAAACAAGAAGTGATTTCAGTTTTAACATGTGATATGAGTTAATAGTTCCGTGTTACGGATGTGTCGCCACAAATATAGATATAAGGTGCGCGAGGTGCTGCAACATATGTTTCCACTTATGCAACAAATGATACGATGCCTGTTTTTTGCAACATTTGAGACAAAGTTTTGTATCTTTGCCTGCCGATGGGAAAGGAACGCATCATACTGGGGATAGACCCCGGAACCCAGCTGCTGGGGTTTGGCATTATCCGGGTAGAGGGCAAGAAGGCCTCCTACGTGGATATGGGCGTACTGGACCTCAGGAAGGAAGGGGATGCCTACGCAAAGCTCCAGGCCATCTACGAGTGCATCGGCGAGGTTTGCCGGAGTTACCACCCCACCGAGCTCGCCATCGAAAGCCCCTTCTACGGGAAAAATGCGCAGGTGGTTCTCAAGCTGGGCCGCGCGCAGGGCGCAGCCATTCTGGCCGCCAAGGAATACGGTGTGGAGAGCGTCACCGAATACGCCCCCCGAAAGGCCAAGGAAGCCATCGTAGGAAACGGAGCCGCGTCCAAGGAACAGGTGCAGCTCATGCTGGAGAAAACCCTGGGCGTAAAGCTGGAAAGCCGGCATCTGGACGCCACCGACGCCCTTGCCATCGCCCTTTGCCACTTCTACGAAACCTCTTCTCCCCTCGCCTCCGCAAAAGGCAAAGGCGGCTGGGAACAGTTCATCAAGGACCACCCCGAAAGAATTTCTTAAAATCTTTTTAAACCTTGACGCCACCGCTGTGTCAAAGAAATCGGTTTTTATAGAAAAAGTATGGTTAGAAGACTCCTCGTGGCCCTTGCAGGCCTCCTTACCGCCCTCAGCCTCAGCGCTCAAAATTACAAGATTTCCCTTACGTTACAGGATGCATCGAACGGCGAGCCCGTAGGGTTTGCCACGGTATCGGCCACCCCGGAAAAAGGGCAGCCCAAGTACACCCTCACCGACGCCAAGGGTAAGGCCGTCCTGGAAAAGGTACGTGCCGGCAAGTACACCGTCAAGGCAGAAATCCTGGGCTACAAGCCCAGCGAGCAGGTGGTGGAAGTGAAGGCCGATATGGACCTCGGCATTATCAAGATGGCGCTGGACCAGGAAGTGCTGGACGCCGCATCGGTCAGCGCCGTGGGTAATCCCATCGTCATCAAGAAGGACACCGTGGAGTACAATGCCTCTTCCTTCAAGATCTCCGACGACAACATGCTGGAAGACCTCCTGAAGAAGCTTCCCGGCGTGGAAGTGGACGAGAGCGGCAACATCACCGCCAACGGCGAGACCATCAACAAGATCATGATTGACGGCAAGACCTTCTTCATGGACGACCCTCAGCTGGCTTCCAAGAACATCCCCGCCAAGCTTGTCGAAAAGGTGAAGGTGGTGAAGAAAAAGAGCGAGCAGGCAGAGTTCACCGGCATTGACGACGGCAACGACGAGACCATCATCGACCTCAGCGTCCAGCGCGGCATGATGAACGGCGTCTTCGGAAACCTGCAGGCCGGCGGCGGCCACGACGTTCCCACTAGCGCGAAGGCCATGAATGACTGGCGCTTCCAGAGCAACCTCATGGTGGGCCGCTTCACGGAAGGTTCCCAGCTCAGCATCATCGCCGGTGCCAACAACACCAACAACCGCGGCTTTACCGACCTCGTGGGCAACATGATGGGCGGCATGATGGGCGGCGGCGGCATGATGGGCCGTGGCGGCGGATTCGGCGGCGGCTTTGGTGGCGGCAACGGCATCACCACTTCCTGGAACGCCGGTATCAACGGCAACTGGGACCTCTTCGACAACAAGATGCAGCTGGGTGCCAACTACATGTATACCGGTTCCGACGTAGACGTAACGGAGAATACTTACAAGGAAACCTACCGTGACGATGGCAGCACCCTCGTCAGCAGCACCGACGGTCTGAGCAACCGCTTCACCAACGGCCACCGCTTTGGCGTCCGCCTGGACCATAAGTTCTCCGAGAACACCTCCATCCTCTTCCAGCCCCAGTTCAACTTTGGTAACGGAAGCTACATCCAGCAGAGCCTCTTCGACACCGACACCAAGGCGGCCGACGGCACCGTGAACAAGACCAACAGCGGTTTCACCAACAATTCCGGCGACAACCGCAACTGGAGCAGCAGCGGTTTCCTTCTCCTTCGCCAGCGCCTGTTCATCCCCGGCCGTACCATTTCCGTGAACGTAACCTGGAACCTGTCCAACAACGTGATGGACGGTTACAACCAGTCGCTCACCAACACGCTGTTCGACACCGACGGCAATGCCCTTGCCGGCACCCAGATTAACCAGCGCGTGGCTCAGAGCTCCAAATCCCAGTCTGTGGGCGCCCGTCTGGTCTACACCGAGCCCCTGGGCGGTTACTTCTACCTGGAAGGCAGTTACAACGTGAACTACGCCGTATCTGAGAGCAACAAGCTGGTATACAACAGCGGTGCCTACAACTGGGCTCCCGATGCCTTTACCCTGGGCATGGGCGGCGCCCTCCCCTACACCGCCGAGGGCGAAGTGAAGGATGACACCTACACCAACAACATCGTCAACCGCAACCTCAACCAGAGCATCGGCCTGGCCTTCATGTACCAGAACGAGGCGGCCCGCGCCCAGCTGGGTGTATCGGCCGTCCCCACCAACACCTACAACATGACCAACGGAAAGGAGTACAACAGCAAGGTCTGGAATTTCGCTCCCCGTGCCATGGTCTTCTACGACTTCAACGAGAACTCCAACGTACGCCTGTTCTACAACGGCCGCAGCAGCCAGCCCTCCACCAGCCAACTGATGCCCGTCATGGACAACTCCAACCCGCTGAGCATGAGCCTGGGCAACCCTTACCTTACGCCCTACTTCAGCCACAACCTCCGCAACGAGTGGGAAATCTCCAACCGCCAGACCTTCTTCTCCCTGCGCATCAACCTGCAGGGCGGCATGACGCAGAATCCTATTACCAACGCAGCCTGGTACGACAACAACGGCCGACAGTACAGTTTCCCCGTCAACGGCCACAACACCTATAACGGCAGCCTGCGCGTCTCCCTCAACGCTCCTATCGCCAAGTCCAACTTCTCTATCTCCAACATGACCAACGCCTCCTATTCCAAGAGCGGCAGCTTCGTGGGCAAGAGCAACCTGGACATGAGCGATTACCTCACGGCCGACAGTTTCAACTACGAGAAATTCCACCAGGATTACTTTGAGGGAAGCAATGCCCTGTGGGACAAGAACTTTCTGGACAACACCACCCGCAGCCTCTCCGTAATGGAGCGCCTGTCCCTCACCTACCGTTCAGACTACCTGGAACTGCAGGCAACCGGAAGCACCCGTGTGAGCAAGCCCTGGTACACCGTGCAGGCCGCCACGGCCGCCACCTGGAACAACCAGGTACGCGGTTCCGTCAAGTGGACTATCGGGCAGAGCGGAATTGAACTGAGCACCGATGCCAGCTACCGCTGGTACAACGGCTATACCACCCCGCAGGATCCCCAGCTGGTATGGAACGCCAAGATTTCCACTCCGCTGTTCCACCGCCAGGCCACCCTGTCCCTGAATGCCTACGACATTCTGGACCAGTCCAAGAACCTGAGGGTGAATATCACCGACAACTACTATCAGGAAACGCGTAACAACACCCTGGGCCGATACATCATGCTCACCCTCACCTGGCGCTTCGGCAGCTTCGGCGGCGGGAACAGAGGCGGCTTCCGTCCCGGTGCCGGCGGCCCTATGGGCGGCGGTTTCCGTGGCGGTATGGGCGGATTTGGCGGCGGACGCCGGTTCTAAGCCTCCAGAAGGGAAACGAACCGGGACATCCCCTTGGACGCAACATCCTGGATGAACGTCACCCGGGGGTCCATGATGGGAACCGGTTTGGGATCGATTACATAGATAGGGCACTCGTTACCCGCATAGCGATACAGCCCGGCCGCAGGATATACCTGCAGCGAGGAACCCACAATGAGAAGGACATCGGCCCGGGAAACCAGGTCGATGGCTTTTTCTATATTGGGAACAGCCTCTCCGAAGAAAACGATGTGCGGACGCAGCTGGCTGCCGTTCGGGGCCAGGTCTCCCAGTACCACGGGTTCATAGCCCACATCGATGACCTCAGCCTCGGAGGCGGTGCGGTCGTAGATACCGTTTTCCGGCCTTACCTTGGTGAGTTCTCCGTGAAGATGCAGCACACGGGTAGAACCGGCACGCTCATGGAGGTTGTCCACGTTCTGGGTAATCACGTCTACGTCATAGGATTTCTCCAGGGCTGCAATGGCCTCATGGGCCGCATTGGGTTTGGCGTCCTTGAGCTGGGTACGCCGCTGGTTGTAGAAGTCCAGCACCAGCGCACGGTTGCGGTACCAGCCCTCGATGGAGGCGACGTCATTCACGTCATACTGTTCCCACAGGCCGCCGGTATCCCGGAACGTGGCAAAGCCGCTTTCGGCCGAGACACCGGCTCCTGTCAACACAACGATTCTCTTTTTCATGCTTCCTTCATTTCGAAGTAATACTTCTTGACCCAGTACTCGAACAGGGGGTCGATGATGGTGGGCTTGTCGTCCTCGTCAAACTCCAGCACTTCCTTTTTCATGAGGGCATCCTTCACGCGCTTTACGTTGGCCGACGAGTTAAGGCCGTACTGCCGGATAACCTCGGCGCTGGAAAAGCGCGTAACGCCTTCTACCGTAGCCTTCAGGAGATTGACCTGGTGCGTGGTGAGCCCGCTCATGATATCTATAAAGCGGGGCTCGTGCACCGAGATAAGGGAAGCCAGGGCATCCACAAGACCCGGCTCCATGAGGTAGCCGCGCGTCATGCCGTCGCAGATGGAGGCAAAGTGGTTGATATACCACAAGTGGCCTCGGAACAGGCGGCACGCCCCCTGCAGCAGTTCTTTCTCCACAACCTTACCGGCCGACGTGAAGCCCCGGTGAATGTGGTCGGCCATCTCAATCTCGTCTACAGGAGAAAGCTTTACCCGCTCTACTTGCCTGTTAAACAGCAGGCTGCCATGGAAAATGTGTTTCATGGCATTGACGCCCGACCCGCAGAAGATATAGGAGAAGCGACGGTTATCCCGGTTTTCCTTGAGGGACTGCGACAGAGGACGCAGGATGGCATCGGGATCATCGAGGGCAGTCAGGCACTGGAACTCGTCGATAATGAGGATAAAGCGGTCTCCCCTGTCTTGCGCCAGGCGGAAGGGCAGGTCCAGAAGCGCCTTTACGTCGGAGGACTCCAAGTCCCAGGCAAGGGAAAGGACACGGCCTTCAGACTCGTAGGCAACGGGGTCAAAGACAAAGTGCGTTCCGTCCAGATACCGGGCACAAAGGCCTGCGAAATCGGAGGGAGTAGCGCCAGCCATGAGAAAAAGCGTCGCACCCAGCCGCAGCAGGAAATCTTCCGGTGTGCGGATATTGAGGGCCGATAACTGGCCGACCGTAAACGTAACCCCTTTTACGCGCAGGGAATAGAGCGTTTGCTGGATGAGCGAGGTTTTCCCGGTCTTGGGGGGCTCGCTCAGCACCACGTGTTCTCCCTGGGTGAGCAGGTTCCCGAGAAGTGTCACGTCGGACCTCCGTCCCACGAAATTACGGCCGGTCACATATTGGGCATACGGGAAATTGGTTTCCATCACCAGAGCTTAATGATGCCGGTTCCGATGAGAATGCCGGCGATGATGCACAGGACAGCCAGGATTCCATAGATCCACCTGCGGGTGCGCTGGGCACGGGCGGCGGGATCCACGGCGGTGAGAGAAGGATACTTGGCCAGCGAGGTGAGCGTCTTGCCAAACTGGGCACGCACCAGGGCGCTGGCATTGATGGCCCAGCCGTTGGCATTGAGGATGGGACCCAGGTCACGCCCACGAATCTTTCTCCAGGCAATGAACATGGAAGGACCGGAAATAAGGAGCATGAGGCCGACAAGGATGAGCACCAACTGCCAGAAAGGAGTTTCCCTGATGCCCGTCGCAAGGGAAGTAAGGAACGCGCCGATATAGCCGATGGCCATGCCGATGGCGGCAAAGATGCCGGCGAACTTGGCAATATCGAAGGTGGAAGCGATGGCGGGAGTCTTTCCGTCCGTAGCCTGATTGGTCACTTCAGTGAGGCCCGACATGGATTTCTCATTCTTCTCTGCCGCTTTCTTGTCAATCTTGTCGTTGATCATGCGGGCCACTTTCTTGTACGGGGCCCAGAAGGCCTGGCGGATGGAGACGGGGTTGTCCACGATGGCCACCACCTTGGCGGTATAGTCGTTTCCGTCGCGATCATAGAAGACAGCGTTCTTGCCTTCACGGAGGCCGTCCACGTCACCGTCCGTGAGCACGGCGGCAATGTTGAAGCTCTTGCCCAGTTTCTCGCTGGTGCAGGCGCAGTACAGGATGTACATGCCGCTGAGCGAGGAAATCTCCGGAGAAGGACCGGCCACCTTGATGCAGAGGTCGGTGCTGCGCTGGTCGATGAACAGCGTTCCGGCCTGGAAAATGGCCTTGCGGGTGGGATCATAGAAATCGGCAAGTACCACATAATTATTAAGGAAGCGGTAGAAGTACTTGTTAAGACGCAGTACCTTGTCCACTTCTTCGATGGAAAGGGCATTGGCTTCCTCGGCCTTGTCTTTCTCGACGAGATTGAGAAGGGCCGCTTTCTTGTTATCCTTGAGGATGGCTTCTACGGCGCCAAGGCCCAGAGACTCCACGACTGCGCCTTTCTTGGCCGAGAGCCAGGTGCAGTAAGGGGCCAGTTTGGTAAGGAGCGCCGCCCAGTCGTCTTCGGTGACGGGTTTTGCTCCCACACCCGTGAGGGCGGTCACGGCCTGCATGGCGGCCTTCCAGGCGGGGTTCACGGCCGCGAAGTCCAGTTTTCCGTCTGCGGTGGGCTTTGCCAGCGGCTGCTTGGCAATTTCATCGGCCGATGCGGCCAGACTGCCTTCGATGCCGGCAATCTTTTCCACGCTCACGTCCACGGCGCCGGCGAGGGCGGCGTCAAAACCGATGAGCTTGCAGCGCATGAAATAATCGGCCACCTTTTCCTTCACGGCGTCTACGGCGGCGAGGGCATCGGCGGTCTTGTCGCCGAAGGGGAAGATTTCTCCGCCGGCGGCGTGCTGCCACTCGGAATACTCCTCGCAGGCGGTGTAGAAGGCCTCGATATGGTCTGCGGTAATGCCGGGGACGCCGCTGCGGTCTACGGCGCTGGCGATGCCGGCGATGGTCTCGATGAGCGTTGCGGTAGCCTTGTCGGAGGCGCTGGCCGGCGTGATGATGCCGTCACCGTTGAAGCGGGTGCCGGCGAAGATCTTCACGTTGTCGGCCGTATCGGCGAGGGAAATCTCGTCTTTCTCGAGGCCCAGGTTTTTCAGGATCTGGCGGGCCGATGCCTGGAGACGTGCGCCGTCGGGGTCATCGACATTGAAGTCATCGAGCCTGAGGCTGTCGGCCTCTTTCAGAAGAAGGTTGGCATCCCGGATGACACGGGTGAGCCACTGCGAAGTTTTGATGACTTCGTCCACGCGGATGCGGCCATCGGCATCCACGTCAATCATGTGCAGGGCTTTGGCGTCGAACTCCAGGCCCTCGGTGGGACAGCTGAGTACGGTCCACATCTTGCGGTCCAGCTGATAAAGGTTGCGGATGTCTTCTCCGCTAAGGATTTCAACGCGGACGGTGCCGCCAACGGAAGCGAATTTCCAGGGATACGATGCTGCCTTCTTTTTCATATGGATATTGTTTTAGTTAGGTCGTAACATTGCTGTTACGCAAATTAACAAATTATTTTGTAGATTATCAAATTATTTCTAACTTTGCAGCCCATTTAAAAAGACAAGAACAAAAAGGAGGTGTAAAAGCATGATCATCGTTCCCATCAAAGAAGGCGAAAACATCGAAAGAGCCCTGAAGAAATTCAAGCGTAAATTCGAGAAGACCGGCGCTGTCCGCGAGATGCGCGCCCGCAAGAACTTCGAGAAGCCTTCCGTGAAAAAGCGCATGGCGCTCCAGAAGGCTATCTATGTTCAGCAGCTTCGTCTTCAGGAAGAGCAGTAAGCTTTTTACACACTTCACTACAATAGAAAAACCGGATCTCTCACGAGGTCCGGTTTTCTCTTCTAACCTATTTACTAAACCAATTAAACTAACCTGGCTTAGTTAAAGCAAGCACCGTGCCAAACTTAAATGCGGTGTTCTCCTTCCACTTCCTTACGGGCCCGCTCCACAGACTTGGAGCGCTTGAGCACGAAGCCGGAGCCCAGATATTTGGTGCGGACGTCTTCGTCGGCGGCCAGGGTCTCCGGGGTGCCGGCCTGCAGGATGACGCCTTCGTAAAGAAGGTAGGCGCGGTCTGTGATGGCCAGGGTCTCACCCACATTGTGGTCTGTGATGATGACGCCGATGTTGCGGTATTTGAGCTTGGCAATAATATACTGGATGTCTTCCACGGCGATGGGGTCTACTCCGGCGAAGGGCTCGTCCAGCAGGATGAACTTGGGGTCTACGGCAAGGGCACGGGCAATCTCGCAGCGGCGGCGCTCACCACCGCTGAGCTGGATGCCCAGGGATTTGCGCACCTTGGAAAGGTTGAACTCGTCGATGAGCTGCTCCATGCGCGCCACGCGCTGCTCCTTGGTCATGTCCTTCGTGCTCCGGGACACTTCCATCACGGAAAGGATATTGTCTTCCACGCTCATCCTACGGAACACGGATGCTTCCTGCGGCAAGTAGCCGATACCCTTCTGGGCACGCTGATACATGGGCAGGTTAGTCACCTCCACGGTGCTGCCGTCGTCGTAGTCCAGGAAAATCTGGCCGCCGTTGGGTTTGACCTGACCGGTAATCATATAGAAGCTGGTGGTTTTACCGGCGCCGTTGGGGCCCAGGAATCCCACAATCTCTCCCTGCTGCACTTCCATGGAAACGCCCTTCACGACCGTGCGGACGCCGTATTTTTTCACCAGTTTTTCTGCCCTTAATTTCATACGCTTTACTTTGTATCAAGTCCCATGGCGGCGACAAATTCGCGCACCGCGGGTTCTTTGTCCATTAAATCCTTGGCCTTTTCCTCCGGCATATAGGGAACTTTCTCCACTTCTTCCATGGGCATGACCGACACTTCTACATTGATGCGGCTGCAGCTGGTGAGCTCACGGAGCTTGTTTTCCAGCTCACGCAGCATCTTTTCCACAATCCACTGCCGCTGGGACTCGTTGGTCACGAAGAACTCCACTACCTTGAGGTTGTTTTCCTCCCTCACCTCCACTTTTCCGCTCTGCAGCATGCTGGCAAGGCGCGGCTTGGAACCGTACTGGCCCGCCATCTCCTTCCACTTGAGAACGAGGACTTCGTCCTCCGGAAGAGCCGATGTCTCTACGGCCGATGCCACCTGTTCCACCTCCTTGGGCTTTTCTTCCATGATGGCACTCATGGAGAGGGCCGACCCGGTCTTGGCGGCACGGCGCCGCGCGGGGGCGGCTGGGGCCGGAGCCGGAGCGGGAGCGGCAACAGGAGCCGGAGTGACTACAGGGGCAGGAGCTGCTGCGGGGGCCGCCACAGGGGCCGCTACAGGCTTATCGGAGGGCTTACCCATAATGTAGCTGAGCTTCATGAGGGCGAACTCGATATGCAGGCGGGGATTCACGGCTGCCTTGTAACCGGTTTCGCAGGAAGTCGTGATGCTCAGGGCCTCAAACAGGAACTGATTGGAGCACTTGGCTGCCTGGGCGGCGTATTCTGCCTTGAGGGAGTCCGGGAGTTCCAGAAGGGGCTCCAGACCGCCGGTCTTGGCTACTACGAGGTTCCGAAGATGCGTGGAGAGGGAACCCACAAAGTGAAGCGCATTGAAGCCCTTGGCCAGAATCTTATCGAAGGTAAGGAACGCGCTGGCATAGTCTCCCGTGAGGAAATTCTCTACCAGGGAGAAGCAGAACTCGTAGTCCAGTACATTGAGGTTCCGGATTACGTCTTCATATTTGACGTCCTTGCCGCAGAAGGCCACCGTCTGGTCAAAGATGGTGAGGGCGTCACGCATGGCACCATCGGCCTTGGAAGCAATGACATGGAGGGATTTGTCGTCTATGGTAATGCCTTCCTTGGCTGCAATGCCCTGGAGGTTCCGCACCATGTCCGGGATAGAGATGCGGTTGAAGTCGTAGGTTTGGCATCGGCTGAGGATGGTGGGAAGGATCTTGTGTTTCTCCGTGGTGGCCAGGATGAAGATAGCGTGTGCCGGGGGTTCTTCCAGGGTTTTGAGGAAGGCGTTGAAGGCGGCCTGCGAGAGCATGTGCACCTCATCGATGATATACACGCTGTACTTCCCTACCTGGGGCGGCACCTGTACCTGCTCCATGAGTGTCTTGATATCCTCCACGCTGTTGTTGGAAGCGGCATCCAGTTCATGGATGCAGTAGCTGCGGCCTTCCTGGAACGATACGCAGGACTCGCACTCGCCGCAGGGCTCCATTTCGGGGCCCGGGTTGGCGCAGTTGATCATCTTGGCAAAGATACGGGCCGTAGTGGTTTTACCCACGCCGCGCGGACCGCAAAACAGATACGCATGTGCAAGCTGCCCCCTCCGGATGGAATTGGACAGCGTGCGTGCGATGGTATCCTGGCCGATGAGCGTTTCGAAGGAGTCCGGCCTGTACTTCCTGGCAGATACGATATAGTCACTCATAGACTACAAAGATACAAAAAAAATCACTGTTTCTCCGGGAGCGCCATTCTTCATTCCGCGCCCGTTTCACACAGCATTGAGCCCTCCCGGAGACGTATAGCAATCACTGCTTCTTTTTGGGCCCTTTCTTCTTCCTGGGAGCATAGCCCGATACCACTTGCTTTGTCTTTATCTCTATTTGAGAGGCGGGGTCCAGTCCCGGATCATTAAGAACACCCGGAGAATTTATAACACTCTGAAAGTCCAGAACATGCCCCAGCAAATCAATCTGGAGCGCTGCTTCGAGTTTGGCCATAGTCTCAAGAGTCATGTTGACGCGTCCGTTCAGAAGGACAGAAACATGTTGCTGCGAACAATCCATTGCCTCTGCGAGTTGCTTTTGTGTCATCCCCAATTCTGCCATTCGTTTCCTTACCAGAATAGCAATGGCATAGGAATACTTGAGCCACAGCCAATTATCCCTGTTGTATTGTGCAAACTCTCGCCACTTGGACGGTGTTTCACTTTGATGGTTTTTCATGAAATCTATTGCATCCATCATCATTCGTTATTAAACAATTCTTTGGCGCCAGAATAATCAGCAACGCCTTGCTCTATCAAATAATTCCTTACTTCCTCCAGCCTGTTCAGCTCACGGATTGTGTGCTCCCTTTCCTTCATAGTACGGGTTAGTTTAATTGCCCCACCTGTTATGAGAAAAGCACTATCATCCAGTTTTATCGCATACAGCCTAAGCCAGGATGCATGATTCGACTGTCGAAAGCCCTTTGCTTTTTCCTTACCCAACACCATTTCTGTTGACCTATAGTTCTCCAAAGGCCTAAAAAGTGAATTTAAGTCCCTCTCTGGAGAGAGATCCAGAATGACACTATGAAGTTGAATAGCATCTGAGATGGTGTCAAATATTGCTTGATCCAAATCGGTGATATGAAAGTAACTGCTCAAGTCACCTGCATGAGAAACGAAGAACTCACGAAGCCAGTTATAGTCTACCCAGTTATGCAACGAATGATAAAGAATAATATCATCCATTCCATCATAACGGACAGCCCAAAGCCTTTCGTCTTCTGTAATCTTATCGAATCTCATACTTACAAAGATAATACAATTTTTAGAATGTACAAATTTTAATTTGTGTTTACACGACGTTTTGCATGGCAATGAGCCCTCTTGCAAACCTATAACGCGAAAAAGTCCCAAAAGTGCGTTACACGTCCTCCTCAACCGGGACCTGTAACGCACTTTCCCGGGAAAAACGCGTTATACGTCTGCGGGAAAGGCCATACGACATAAGAAATCAAAAAAGAAGCGCCCCGGAAAGAGGACGCTTCAATTAGAAGATAGAGTTCTGATTACTTCTTCAAAGAAATGCTTTTCTTGGCAGCCTGTTTTTCTTTCACAACAGGTTTCAGATTATCAGCGATGGAGAAGCTCGTAGGAACTGCCTCATAATGTTCAATTGCGGTCTTGCCGACACTGTTCGGGACAGAAGTGGGCTCGCCAACAACTCTCTTCCATGTTCCAGGCAGGAAGTTGAAAGGAGTCACTCGATTATTATTCTGTGTGAAGAAAATAACTGCAATAGAACAAAGCCCCGGTCCATTCACATTATAAGTGGTACCTTCAACCTTTGCTTCATTATCAGAAGAAAGTGATGCAGTAAACAACTTGCTACCAGCAGAAATGCCAATACCATAATAACCAGGATCATATCCGGAGTCGGGGCCCAGATAAATGTTACCGGTGAGAAGGCAATTCAGAGTGGTCTTCTCAGCAAGAACAGACAAGCTATTGTCTTCTTCACTGAAGTAACCTGTAATGGGGAATGTACCGAACTGTGCACCGTACTGATCGGTAGTATTGCACAGGTTTTCGACTGAATAACTCGCACCGGCTACCTTCTCTTTAATCGAGACAACTGCCATCAAAGAATCGGCAACATTAACACCGGTAGTATAGAAGCCCCAATCGCCAAGCCACTTGTTGTATTCCTCGGAGACCTTAATCTCCTCGAGTGTACTAGGAAGCGATACAATAGAGCCGTTGGTCAGCATATAGCCTTTATATTGACCAGAGGTAATAATCTCCGTGTATGCAAATCCAACGAGAGACCCGGACCTATACTTATTCTCGAAGGAACCAGGAACCAGATCGATGGTTCCATCGGGCAACTTAGCACCAGTGAAAATACGAGTAGGTTCGTCAGCATCTACAGGATAATTCGTCTCAGAAGGATAACTAGCGCTATAATAGTAGAATCCTGAGAGATAATAATCCAGAGGACCGTACGTGGTATGATTGCCCGTATTCTCGAGTTTCTGCTCATCAACATACATAACACCGGCCTCGCTATCGTAGTATGCTAGAGCGGCGCCATACTTTTCAACACCAGGAGCAGAGAAGTAATAGGAAACACCCTCTTCGTTCTGGGTAATTTCCACAAGTTCTCCACCTGCATTCCACTTGCCCAGGAAATCAGAATAGTCAGCATGCACATGCGGATCTACCTTCTCGAATTCGACATAGGCATATTTTCCGCTGACAAAACCATCCTCATTCAAGCCAACGGCCAAGGCGACATACTCACCATAGTCAAGCCTGTCACTCTCGAATTCATAACTATCCTTTGTAGCGTCATCATCAATCGTATCGCGGTAATAGTAGAACCAGTACTGAACAATTTCAGAGATAGAGAGTGAGTTGGCAATTACAGCATCTTCAAGAGTTCCTTCGATCTTTGACTTAGAAATAATGATAAGCTTGTAATTGAAATAATAATCGTCAGAACCGGCAGCAACCGTATTTTTAACAATGTCAGAGCCATTCACTTCACCTTCGTAGCTGAGGGTCCAGTTGGCATTGGGAGCGAAAGTAACTTCCTCGACCGAATTGACAATGAAATCGACATAGGAATCCTCCGTGAATTCATCATTCTCATCATAACCCACATAAGAGCCAACGGTATAACCCTTAGCAGTGACATACTTGCCCACAAGAGGTTCGAGGTCAAGAGTCAGAGGAGTCTCAAAAGCAATATTCGGGAAAGAAGTCGAATAGTTGGCAACATCCAGATAGTAACCAGCATCGCCTTTCTTCAGGAGGCCGGTGACACCGGAATTGATGGACTGGTAAGCGGAATTGCCGGAATGGTAAGTATAGTGATAACGCATCGGATACACGGAGAGATCGGGAATCTCACCCTGATAATCGTCATCCACTACTTCGCCCTTGCTGGCATCAACATACGTGACGACCGTCTTTTCATTGGTCTGCTTTACACCCTTGAAGCTAACCAGATCGCCACGTTCTACAGCGGGGTTCACACCAAGGTACACATAGATATAGCCACCGTTCTCGTCGGCGACAAGAACGCCTTCCTTGGAAGCGGCCAGAACAATAGCGCCATTGGCGGCGACTTCGGTTCCATCTTCCAGAGCACGGATAGAGGCCAGATCGGTAGCCACTTCTGAAGACGGCTGCTGAACCACCGTGAACTCTTCAATCTTGTCACCGGTGTTGCGGTCGTTAATGGTCACGGTACCCACGCGATAGGCGCCAGTCTTGTTCTCGGCGGCGACAATCGTAAGCTTGTCGGTATGGGTGGCCTTGGTCTCAACGACGGACAGCCAGGAAGCAGCTTCGTCATTGACATTCACATTGTACTCCTTGTTGGTGGTCACGGTGAGTTCGAACTCACCACCGGCGGCGGGAGCCTGAGCGGAGACGTCGGCCACAGCGGCGATTTCACCCTTTTCGAGGGAGATCACCTTGATGTTGGACTTGCCCTTGTTGTTGTCGGCGAAGACGAACACCTTGCCTTCAATCTTAGCAGGCTCGGTAGCCTCGGGGTCGGCAGCAGGGACGCCAATCAAAATATAACCGCTAACGGCATCGACGGCAGCAATCTTAGCGGTGATGCCGGCGCTAGCGCTGAGGACATCAACAGTCACCTCATCGGTAGAGGAAACGCCCTGCACAGCATATGCCAGATGAATGGTCTCACCGGCGTTGATACCCACAGAATTGAGGAAACCATCGTACGTAATCTTCAGGGAGAAGGTCTTCTCCTTGGGGATCTGGACCTCGGTCTCGCCCACGACCAGGACGATGTAATCCTCGGTGGACTTATTATCGTCAATATAAGCGGAGGTGAAGGCAGAGCCGTCGATCACGCTGAAGCCGAGGGGTTTCCAGGTTTCACCGTTATCGTAGGAAACGATGACCTTTCCCTCGGAGCTGGTGCCGAACAGAGGAGTGATGCCATCTTTACCATCGGCACCGTCCTCACCTTTGTCACCCTGGTCACCCTGGTCACCCTTGTCACCTTTGTCACCTTTATCACCCTTGTCACCCTTTCCGGTAACAGGAATAGGATTGCCCTCGCCGTCTTTGAGGAGCTCTCCATTGACAGTCCAATAGTAGATACCATCCTCACCCTTGGTGATGCTCACCTCGGGAGCCTCGGCATCCAGACCGTCCTTACCGTCCTTACCATCCTTAATGGTAGCTTCGGTACCGTCGGAAAAACGGATCGTGTACTCACCATCACCTTCCACGATGGAGGAAATGGTAAGCTTCTTATTCAGAGCATTCACCAGGTTCTCCAGACCGGGGACGGTTTCCTTGTTGAGTTTCTCCACTGCTTGCTCAAGGGCGGTAACCCGCTTGTCCAGACCGTCCACCTTCTCTTTGAGGCCGGAGAGGTCTGCTTCCTTGGCGCAGCCAACTGCCACGAGCGCAACCAGCGCGGTGAGCAGCACAGTCCAAATGGATTTTTTCATAACTGTAATATTTTTGGGTTAATAATTAATAATCGGTTAGAAACGGTAACTGAGGCCGGCGCAAAGTGAATTGCCGATTTGCGCGTTGGCGGTCAGGTAAGAGACGTCGAGCCCAACACCTTTCCACTTGACGCCGAGGCCCAGGGCCAGGTGGGAAGGGAAAGCGGCACCCGCCGTAGCATAGCGATATCCGGCGCGGACAAAGACAAGGTCCTTGAAACCGTAGTGAACACCGGCCGACACCCCCAGCTTGCCGCTAAAGTAGTAGTCGGCATCCAGCGCAGCGGCCAGCGTACCGGGGCCGACGGGAAGCTCATAGGAAGCAGCCAGGCGGGCCGATGACGGCAGCTTGGAGACATTTCCCTTGGCCGATGTAACGCCGGAGCCCAGGTTGGCAACGCCGGCGGCCACATTGAAGCCGTTCAGATGGAACTGCACCATGGCCGTGATGGCGGTAGAAGAGAGCTTGTAGTCTTCCATGAGGGACTGCTGTACCAGACGGGCCGATACACCCAGGCTCACATAATCTCCGAAGGAAGCACCGGCGCCAAAGGCGATGACAAGGTCCCTGGGAGTAAAACTGCCGTATTCGCTGCCAAAATCCTGCGCAGAATGTGTCTGGCTGAATACTCCGGCCGACAGGGCAAAGCCCTTTCCGAGGCGCACGGAAGCGCCGCCGCCGATGTTGCTGGACAGCGTATTGGTACTGCCCGGAGCCCAGCGGCTATAGACAGCTGCCACATCCACGTGCTTAAGGGCAAAAGCCAGCACAGCCGGATTGTCGAACGTCGCAAGGGCAGACGACTCGGAGAGAAGCGTGCTGCCCGCACCCGCCATTCCGGTCCGGGCCGCCCCACGGGGGAAGCTCAGGAATTCAAAGACCTCGTTGGCGGGAACGCTCTCCTGGGCGCCGAGCGACCAGGACAGGAGCAGCGCGGAGGCCACCAGTATGTAATGACGGATTTTCATCGTTTGACAATGGTAAAGGTATAAACTTGACCCTTATAAGTCACTTCAAGGGTGTAGATGCCGGGAGCCACCTTGTCCAGGTTCAACTCTACCGGAGTATTCACGCTGTAATTACCGGAAAGCTCGTACACGACCACACCGGAAGCCGAGATGAGGCGCACCGTGGTGGGCGCTTCCTCCACGCCGGGAATGATGGTAATGCTGCCTTCTTCCAGTACAGTAGGACCGGAGACGAACACCTCGCCGGTACCGGGCATGCGCACCAGAACGGTGAATTCTGCTTCCACGCGGGCTCCGTCATGGTCCTCGGCCGTCACTTTCACCTTGCAGACACCCTGGGAAACAGCCTTGACAGACAGCTTTCCATCCTCGGTGACCTCAGCGGAAGCAATGTCCGTATTCATGGCCGAGGCACGGTAGAACAGCGGCTCGGCGTCGGCGTCGGAGAAGAAAGCGTTCAGGTCAATTTCCTTCACCGCGCCCTTGTCCTCAACGAGGATGACCTCGGGATCCTTCACCATCACGGGAGCCGTGTTGGGGAGAATCTCATATAGGATTACCTGCTTGGTTTTGGCCTCCATCTCATCGGTCACCTCAACCGTAGCCGAATAGTTGCCTGCGGTAGTCACCGGGCACATCAGGTTAAAGCTGAACAGGGATTCCGATCCGTTGTTGGAGTCGAAGGTGGCGCGTCCGTTGGTCTTGTAAGTAACCGTGATGGCATCTCCATCGGGGTCCTTGCAGGTTACGGGGATGGATACAATCTCATGGTGTTTGAACACGAAGCCGCCCTGGGGATAATCTTTCACTTCCACCACCGGTTTCTTGTTCTCCGCGGTACGGACCTGCTGAATGGTGGAAAGGCCAGAATACTTTCTGTCATAGCTGTAAGCTACCACCGTCACAAAATAATCCGTAGAGGGCGCCAGGCCGGCCAGCATGATGGAAAGCGGCGTTCCCTCGGTATCGCTGTTGGAAGCGAGACGGGTAGCCGTCACAATTCCCTCGGCGGGATTCTGGTAGTCCACATTGTTCAGGGCCGATCTCTGTCTGGACGCAAGGGCCATGTAAGCATAGGCGTTGGTAGCCTTGAAATCCAGGCGGAGGTTATGTCCCACAGAAGAAATGGTGACATCTCCGACGGGGTCGGGCGTTCCGCTGTTGGCGTTCATGTTGAAAGAGCCCCAGGCATCTACCAGCGGGCCGATGGGCTTATTGCCGTGGCTCGCGTTGATTTCCTTGGCACCGCCCAGAAGGCGCGTACGCAGTTCATCGGCCGTAAAGCCCTGTCCTCCGTAGTAGGAGACAATGAGGGCAGCTACACCGGAAACGTGCGGGCACGCCATGGACGTACCGCTCATGGAGGTATACTGGCCATTGATGTATGTACTGGGAACGCTCACACCGGGAGCGCAGATATCCACCCAGTCTCCGTAGTTGGAGAAACTGGCACGGGAGCCGTTGCGGTTGATGGCGCCCACGGACACACAGCCGTCATAGTTGCCGGGAGAACCGTAAGGGATATCTTCGTTACCCGCAGCAAAGATGACCACACCGCCCTTCATGGGAGAGCCGGGAAGCTGGTTGCCGTTGTTGTCGCAGCCGGCATACTTGTTAAAGTAGTCAATGGCCTGCGTGAAGGAACGGTCGGGGTTTTCGTGCGCCTGACGGGCATAATCCAGTTCATAACCGGTAATCTGGCCGTCATCGTTGAAGTCGAAGTAGTTACCCCAGCTGTTCTGCGAAATGATGGCACCTTTGTCGGCGGCTTCCTTGAGCGCACGGTTGAAGTTGGAGGCCGATGCATCGGTTCCGTTGTCGCGGGTTTCGAAAACCTGCAGGGACAGGAGCTTGACACCGGGCTTTCCGGCAGCGGCATTGCCGCCGGCGATACCGGTAACACCTGTGCCGTTGTTATTGACGGCGGCGATGGTACCGCCCACGTGCGTTCCGTGGTAGTGCTGCGTGATGGTGGTGTTGTTCTTCACGTAATTGTAGTGACCGGTGCTGGCTATATTGGCGGCCAGATCCGGGTGGTTAAGCTGAAGACCGCCGTCCACCACGGCTACGGTCACATTGGGGTTACCCATGGTATAGTTGTCCCACACCAGCTTGCAGTTCACGTCATAACCGGCATAAGCGGTATTGTTCATGCCCCACATCTGAGACCAGTAGGGGTCGTTGACCGTTACGCTGCGACGGATGATGCGGCTGGGCTCCACACGCTGGACACCGGGAACGGTCTCCAGAATGGCTTTAGCCTTGGACAGGGAAACCGTCTGGTCGTAATTGACCAGGTACCAGCGGTGCAGACCTTCCCGGCGGGTGCGGGGCTCGAATTCTCCCGCCTCCGGGAAGAGACGCTCGGCCGATGTTACCTTGAGGCCGGGAACCAGGGACTTGACAGTGAGACCTTTCTCGACACGGGCCGTGGTGGCCTCGTCAAAATAGACGATGGCGACACCCGGCTGGAAAGCCAGCGCTTCCACTTCCTCCTCAGGAACCGCCGTCACCGTTTTCGGTCCCGCCGCATGGGAGGCGGCGGGAGCGAAAACAGGATCGGGCATTTCCCGCGTGCAGGAAAGCACTATGGCTGTGCCTATAAGGCCTATCCAGAGGGATCTTTTCATTTACTTGATCTTCTTGTAAAAGGCAAAGCGATTGTCGTAGTTCATATTCGGGCGGGCCGAAGGAACGCAGGCATAGGAGGAGGCCGTCTTCTCAGGCTGGCCTGCCGTAACCATCACATCATCCAGATTCAGGAAGTACATATCGGTGCAGTCAAAGTGACGGAATGCGATATATACAGTCTTGTTGTCATAAGAAGCCGGAATCTTGACGGAAATACGCTGCCATGTCATGTCCTTGGGACCGTTGGCGCTTTCAAACACTACAACTTCCTCTTCATAGGGATCGGACACCGGATTGGTAGCCTCGAAGATATTCTGAAAAGCGTCCAGATCTGCTGCGCTCGAAGGAAGGACGGTGCCAATGAATACACCGTAGTGCTCTTTCGCGTAGGAAGGATCCTGACCGGTCACCCAGAAACTGACGTAGTTGTCGGAAGTGAGCTGGACACCAGGAGTAATTACCCAGTTGTCGGGAGTAAGAGGGCCGCTGTCATTGTCATAGGACTGGCTGAAGATGATGCCGATACCGGAGTGGGCAGCCAGGAAATCCGCGTAACCCCATGTGTTGTCATCTCCATCCATATCAAGAAGCATCCACTCTGCGAGGTTGTCAATACTTTCAAAGTCTTCGCTGAAGATGACGGGGCCGTTTCCGCCGCCACCACCACCTGCAGAGCCCTTGGCCTGGGTAATGACGATAGTACGATTGTCATCTCCGGCGATCCACTCGATGGAGCCTTCACGGGGCTCAGTCTCGGGATTCTCCGCTACAGTGATGGTAAGGATACCGTCGGAGGCAGCAGCCGAAATCCAGTTATCGGAAACCTTCACGCGGATGGTAGCATCGGTGTTGGCGTACCGAAGATTGAGCACGCCACCGGCGCCAGCGAAATTGTATCCTTCCTGCCAGAGGTACTTGGTGTTGTAACCAAACTGGACCACCTGGACAGAGCGGGAAGCACCGGCCGATTTGAGCTCCACGACAGCATAACGGCTTTCGATGGAAGCGTTGGGCGCGGCCGTGAGGGTGACATCGTGTCCATCAACCGCCACGGTAAGCCAGGTCTGGGCCGTCTTGGCTTCGAGGGTCTCGAAGGTAGAGGCCGATACGACGGACTTTCCGCCCTCGGAGGAGAACTGTACCGTACCCGTGCTGGTCTCCAGGACAGGAGCCGCAAGATACTGGGCACCGGTGGGCTGGGCCTTCTTGCAGGCTGCCAGCGCCAGAACTATGGTAAGAAATGCAATATATCTTTTCATAAGGCTTTCCTATTCTACATTTTTAACCATGGAAGTGATATAAGGAAGCTGATAGCTACCGGAACCCATGGTCCATCCTTCGAAGGCGCCCTGGGAGTTGCCATTGGCATCGGTGCCCCAAAGGATCCAGGAATCTACAACCAGATCGGACTGTCCGTTGTCTTCCCAGTTCACAACCAGTTTGGCAACGGTGTTGTCTTCCACAATACCGACCAGGCCATACTCGGGTTTCCAGGAAAGGTTTCCGCCGTTGGTCAAAAGATCCCAACCAGCCAGCATGACAGTAGTAGAACCGCTGGATCCCACAGCCTGGGAATTCCAAGTGAGCTGACCGCGGGCAGCATTGTAACCAATCACGGGTTCGAAGCTTGAGGACAGGCCTTTCATCTTGAAGGAAGATCCTGCTTCATTGGCGACAAGTTCTACCTGGAAACTACGATCTCCATTGTACCAGAAGAAGTTCCATTGTCCCAGATACTGTTCATAAGAAACAAATCCTTCGGGAACGGATTTCAGGAAGGAGACACCAGAGCCGGTGAAGGTGCCGGTATTGGGATCATTGGGGTCCTCATTATAAATAAAATCCTCAAACGTAACGCCCTGGAAAGTAAAGGGAACATTGATATGGATACCCGGCTTCTTATCATCCCCTTCACCGAAATAGGTCACCATGTAGCGAGCCGAAACCATCTCGGAGGCTTCAGCATTCTTACGGCCGATGGTGAGTGTGTGGGAAGATCCATCCAGGAAGCCTTCCACCAATCCGCCGGTAATCTCACCGGTGAACGAAACAATATTTAAAGCTTTCTCAGCGGCGACAGCCTCTTTGAGGAAGTCGGACACGCTCTTGGAGAGCTTATCCAGGTAGCAGTAGTTACCGGAACGCTTGCCGCGAAGGACGATACGGTCCTTCTCCACGCTCTTGATTTCGAATTCGAAGTCACCGCCACGGGCCTGGTAGTGGGAGGCGTCGGAGGTGGCATAATAGTGGAGAACGGAATTATAAGTATCGAAAGACAGCACGGGGCCGACGTCCTCGGTAAGCTTATAGCTGGAAGTTACGCCGGTCTCGGGAGCATCCTGGCCATAGGCCGTGACCTTCTGAGCTTCGAACACTACTCCCATATAGCAGGTAGCATAGTCCTTTCCGGGATAGTAGGAGAGAACCCAGCCATTCTTGTTGGAAGAATCGGTGAGGAGGGAACGCACATTCGCCAGATAGTCCTGCATGCGCTGGGAAGACGGCGTTTCAAAAACGTCGGTCTGGTCCTTGAGGCAGGAAGTGAGAGAAAGCAGGGCGGCTGCTAAAAATACAATGGATTTTTTCAGTTTCATATTCATTTCCTCCACTGCTAAAGTTCTACGGTATTAAGGTCTACACGACCAACGGTCACATCATCAAAGCGGCGCAGCAGAATATCACGGAGATCGTCGATGTCAATGCCCCATGCCGACTCCATATATTCCTTCACAATGTCCATCTTGGACTTGATATAGACATCTCCAAATTCAGCGTTGGGGTCCTTCTTGCGCACCTCGGCAGTTTCGTCGTGGGCTGCCTTCAACTGAGCATCCCACCAGGCCTCATCGTGCGTGATATACTCGGACAGGAGCTCGGCAAAGTCCTCGCGGTGTTCACTCTGGGCATAGGCGGTGATATAACCGCGGCCACGCCAATACTGGTCCGTGTCAAAACAGGCATCACCCACATAAGTGGAAGGAGTGATATTGCCAAATGTCTCGGGATAGCTCTTGGTCTGGTTGAGGATGTGGGTGAACTCGTGGTGAATGGTCTTGATGTACTGATTGCTCAGACCCTCTGCCAGTTCTTCCTTCGTAATACGGCCCTCTTCGTAGGCCTCAAACCACAGCGGCAGCTCGTTCACGCCGGAGAGCATGATCTTCTTGCCACCCTCGGCCGTACCCAGGATGTAGGAACCGTTGTTCTTGAATTCCCAGGTACCGATGAGGAAGAACATCTTGGGGAAATAGGCACGGGTAAAATCAATACCGGCCACTTCATCGTAGGTATCTACACACAGGTACTTCACCAGGTGGGCATACACGATGGAAGCATCGATATCGGCCGGAACGGTCCAGTAACCTTTGTCGGACTCGTCCAGGGTGAAGCGGTACTTGAACTCGATGTTATAGGGTTTCAGGAAATTGGCCTCCAACCAGTAGTCGAAGTCGTTCATTTCCACAGTGGAATCCTTGATGACGCTCTGCTCGCTCATCACGTCCTGCTCACAGGAAGCGAAGGCGGCGGAGGCCAGGATCATAAGGGGAAGGATATACTTTTTCATAACACGTCCGGTTTATTGGTTGGAAACGGGAAGGGACTTGGGCTGATGCACAATCTCGGCCGGTTTGTCGGTTATACGAGGATTAGCCTTGAAGCCAGCCGAAATAACGTCCTGAGGGATCTGCATGGCACGGCGGGGGTCGTCCACGGTGAGAACATCGTCCAGACGATACGGCTTGAAGGCAGCATCATACTGGCCGGCCTTGGGATCCGGCTGCAGGGTACGGCGCCAGATCTCGATGCCATAGCGCTTGATGTCGAACCAGCGCAGGCCCTGGGCCATCTGGTCCATACGCTTGAGGCCCAGCACGCACTGGATCATAGACTCCTGGATGCCTTTGTCGGCACCGATGTTGAAGGCCGGATTCAGCTTCTTCTTGATGGTGGGTTTGTCCCAGGTACCGTTCTCGATGGCGGAGTAGAAAGCCACGATGTCCTCGGTGGTGAGATCTTTCTTGAAGTACGTGGGCTTGATCACGCTCTTGATATAGGTATTGATATCGGCAGTAGCAGCGTCGTAGTTGTGCAGCATCACGTTGGCCTCGGCACGGTTCAGGAGCGCCTCATCCGTAGTGAAGGCAGGGCACACGGCGTGGGCATATCCGATACGGGCCACAGGATCCGTGTACTCGAACATGTAGGGAATCTTGAAGTAGGCGATGCAGTCGAAGGTGGCGCCATTGTACCATTCCGGGGACATGTAATACCAGTCGCTCACATTGCGCCAGCCGGTCTGCTCATTGCCCCAGACGTTCTTTGCATATCCCACTTCCGTAAAGGAAAGATAGGAGTTGTGGGAATACTTGGTGATGCCGGGATAGCAGAAGTAGTAGCCGAATGCGGAGTAACTGGTGAGCATGAGGAGGTTGGCCGCATACTTGGACTTCACGAACTCATAGCTTCTTACATCCCAGTCTCTCTCCAGCTTGCCGATGGACTGCCAGTCGCGCAGCGAAGAGGAGGGCTCGGAGCCCACACACTTGGTGGCAGCAGCCACAGCCTTATCCCACTGCTCGGAGTAGAGATAGAAGCGGGCGGCAAAAGCCCAGGCTGCGCGGGTATTGAAGTGATACTTGGGAATCTTATAGTAGCCGTCGCTCACATACTTGAGGCCCAGTTCCAGGTCTCTCTGGATCTTTTCATAGACTTCGGCCACATTGCCACGCTCGTACTTGGGGTTCAGTTCCTTCTCCACTTCTTCCATGTAGGGAATACCCAGGTCTTTGGAGCTGGTCTGGGTGTTGTAGTTGAGGCAGAACTCATTCACCAGCATAAAGTGGTTGTAGGCACGGATGAGAAGGGCCTCACCCAGTTCAGCACCGTAACCGGCTGCGGCAATGGCTTCGGCCTCTTCAATGGAGGAAGTACCGGTGAGTTCATAGATGGCTTCCAGTGCCTGATTGGCATGTGCAATGCACAGCCAGGATTCTCCCCAGAAGTTGAGGGGACTGTCGTTAGCCTCTTCCGTCACATCTGACCAGGTGTAGATCTGATCCATAAAACGGTCTGTACCGGGGTTATCGTCACCCAGGTTGTCCACGTTGTCGGACATGTACTCGTTGAAGGTGAGGTAGGTATTGGCCGGATAGCCGGAAGCAAGGAGAGCCCGGATCTTCGATGCAGAGTTTACCTCGGCCCGGTTATCGGGCATGGTATCCAGGAACTTGTCGCAGGAGACAAGGCCCAGGAGCATCAGGGATGCGGCAAAAATATATCTAGTTTTCATATCGTTGAGCCAATTCAATTAAAGACCAATCTTGAGCGTGAAGGTAAACTGCTTGGGCAGCGGAACGGCCACACCACCGGTGTTGAAGAATTCCGGATCCTGTCCGTTGAGCTTCTTGTCGGCATAGAGCAGGAAGAGGTTGGTGGCCTGCAGCTTCACACCCAGGCTTCCCAGGTGCAGGGCCTTGGTAACAGACTTGGGGAAGTCGTAAGCCAGGGAAATTTCCTTGAGGCGGATAAAGTCGCCTTTTGCAATGCGCTCGGTAGAGAAGTTATAGGCGTTGTATGCATAGCTCAGGTAGTTTCCGGAACTGCTGTACACACGGTTCTGCCAGCTGGAGGCGATAACCGGAATGTTGGTAGAAGCCTCGTCACCAGGAACGGTCCAGCGGTTCTTGAATTCCTTGGGCATGGAATCGAGGTCGTCGTAGGAAGCGCGGAAAACGGGATCCATACGGATAACATTGCCGAAGGAATAGGTAATGAACACGTTGAGCTTGAATCCCTTCCAGGAGAAGATGTTACCGAAGGAACCTACGTCGGTAGGATCTACGGAACCGGAATACACCAGGTTCTTAAGCTTCTCCTCGTCGTTTTCCTGGAAATAAATGCCGGAAACGGTCCTTTCACCGTCTTCATTGATGAAGGTAGGGAGACCTTCTCCGTTAAGGCCGGCGAACTGCAGGGAGAAGAGGCTTCTCACAGGGTAACCCTTGCGGGTGAAACCGTTACCGGAGATGAGGTCAATCATACGCATCTGGCTCTCCAGTTCGGTTACCTCATTGTAAGAGTGGGAATAGATGAAGTTGGTGCTCCAGCTGAAGTCCTTGGTCTTGATGTTGGTAGTAGTGAGGGAGACCTCGATACCGTCGGAGTGCATGGAAGCAACGTTACCCAGTTTGTGAACCTGACCACCGATACCCTGGGTAGTGACAGGGCCGATGAGGTCGAAGTTGTTACGGGTGTACCAGTCGGCGGCCACATTGACGCGGTTGTCGAACAGGCCTGCCTCAACGCTTAGGTTGAGCTCGTGCTTCTTCTCATAGGTAAGGGCGTAGTTGGCCAGGTCTTCGATGGCCAGTGCGCTCTCCTTGTCGTCGGCGAAAGGACGCCAGGGGTTCACGGCACGGATGACCACGAAAGAGTTGGTCACGGACGGACGGTCACCGGTAAGGGAGTAGGAGGCCTTGAGGGAGAGGTGGGAGAGAACGGGATACAGGCCCTTCATGAAATCTTCCTCATGGACGTTCCAGGCACCGGAGATGTTCCAGGTAGGAAGCCAGCGGGCGCTGCGGGACTTACCCAGGAAGTTGGTACCCTCGTAACGGCCGGTGCCGTTGATGACGTACTTACCTTTATAGGAATAGGTAGCGTTGGCAAAGAAAGCGGCGCTGCGCACGTGCGTGTTACCCATGGTGAAGTACTGGGTGTTTTCCTCGGCCCCCTGCTTGAACACGTGGTAGTCGTAGTTGGCGATTTCACCGAAGTCGAACTGCATGCCCCAGCCACGGAACCAGGTGCTGTGACGGTCCAGGCTGTTAACCTCGGCGCCGCCGAACAGGTTCACGGTGTGGTCCTGACCGAAGGTCTTGTTGAAGCTGGCGGTAGCACGGAGGTCCCAGCCGTCCATGCTGTTTTCGGTGCGCTCGTAGATACCGCCCACCGGCATGACGCTGTACTTGTAACCGTACAGGTTCTCGGGATCCTTGTAGAGGAACGGGTTGGCATCACGGATAGCCGGAGTGGAGGCCTCACGATAGGCAAGGGCCTGGTTGGCGTAGTCCAGCACGTAGTGTTCCTGGGTGGTACCGGCGTGCTTGTAGGCGGCGATACCGCTGATTTCCAGGGATTCGAAGGGCTTGAACTTGAGTTCTCCCTGCACGCGGATATCGTTCACGCCCAGATCCAGGTAGTTATTCTCCAGCTCGTGCTTGATGTTGAAGGGAGAGTAGTTGCGGGTGTAGTACTCGTCGGGATCCAGGGCACGGGAGGTGTTGAGGGCGTAGGAGTACGGGTTAATGTCGAAGTCACGCTTGACTTCACCGGACACGACGTCGGTTTCTCCATTGATGGTACCGGGAGCGCGCTGCTTACGGTAGGAAGCGTTGCCGATGAGGTTGAGGGTGAGTTTGCTGGAGAGCTTGAAGCCGGTGTTCACGTTAGCGGTGTAACGCTGCACGGAGCTCTGGAGGGTCCAGCCCGGATCCTGCATCACGGACAGGGAGGCGTAGTAGTTGGCCTTCTCGGTACCGCCCGATGCGCTGATGGAGTGGTTGTGCTGGATGGTGTTGTTGAACAGGATATCGAACCAGTCGGTGTTACGGAACTCGGCAGCGCGAAGGTAGGCGTTGCGGGCTTTCTGGGTGTTCTCCAGACCGAAGGAACCGCTGGTGGCGTCGTACTGGCTGATGAGCTGGTACATTTTGCCGTAGATACCGCTGTTGGAGGCATTGGCCGTCTCTGCGTAGTTGAGATAACCCTTCTGCTGCAGTTCCTGGTATACTTCCATCTGGTCCTGCGAGTTCATGATGTTGAAGGTGTCGTAGGAGGGCTTGAGACGGTAGGTATATTCACCGGTATAGGTAATGTGGCTCTGGCCGGACTTACCTTTCTTGGTGGTAACGACGATAACGCCGGCCATGGCGCGGGCGCCATAGATGGAGGTAGCGGAACCGTCCTTCAGAATGTCAAAGGTCTCGATATCGTCGGAGTTGAGACCGGCGATGGCGCTGGAAATAAGGGTATTGGCATCACCGGAGGAGAGCTGGTCGGCGGAAACGTCCACCACATCTTCCATGATAACGCCGTCTACCACCCACAGCGGTTTGGAGGAGCCGTAAATGGAGGTGGCACCACGGACACGGATCTTGGGAGCCGTACCGAAGGTACCGGACACGTTCTGCACGGACACACCGGCAGCGCGGCCTTCCAGGGAACGGGAAATATCGGCCATACCGGAGATATTGCTCTCGGAAGCATCAATCTTAACGGTGGAACCGGTGTTGAGACGGCGGTCAACGGTGTACATACCGGTTGCCACAGCGGCTTCCAGCACGTTCACGTCGTCTTCCATGGCAATCTTCACATTGGCAGCCACGGGTACGGAAGCATCCTTGTAACCCATGTTGGATGCAATGACATTCTTGGCGCCGGAAGGCACATTGTTGATCTGGAAATTACCGTCCAGGTCGGTGATCGCGTAATACTTCGTATTCCCGTCGATGGTCACGGTGGCTCCCACGAGGGGCTGGCCGTCCGAGGCAGCCACCACCGTACCCTTCACCGTCTTGGGCTGGGCCTGGGCAGTGACGGCCACAAGGACCATCAGGAATGCCGCGAGAAAAAATTGGAATTTTTTCATACTATATTGATACTTTACTTAGCAATTGAGAAGAAAGGAGCCTGAGGAGCACGGGTGCTGCCCACTTTGGAAACACGGACCGGCTGTTCAGATGAAACGGACGTTACTGCCGATGTGCTGCTGGTCTTGATAATCTGCGAAGGAATCTCGTAACCGTGATCGGGATAGGTGTAGTTATTACCATTACCGGCATGCTCTCCATTACGGATGACCCAAATGAAGTCAAAGCTGGAGAAGGTGCCATAGGAGCAAGCTCCGCTAATCACTTCCATCTCACCCTTGCTGTTGAGATAGGCGGTAAAGATACGGGCCGGAGTATCTGTATTGAAGGGATATGCGAAGTAACCGCTAGAGCCATACGGGAAGTAACCGGACAGGTGATCATCGCAGTCACCATAATCTTCGGAGAAGTTTCCGGCAGTGGCCGTATTGAAGGCACCCAGTTTCTGCTCCATAATATAGAACTCCTTCTTGGCGGCATCGTAGTTACCGACAATTACCTTGTTGTCTCCGTAGATGCTGCTCTGACCACTGAATCCGGTAATGGAATACGTGCTGCCTGCCGTCTTCTGGGAGATGGTGATAACCTCCGAACCAAAATACCAGGTACCCAGGAAGTCGGTGTACTGAGCGGCCACTTTATCCACCTTGGTTACACTTGCAGGAAGTTCTACCACGCCACCATAGACATTACCCTGACCGGCATAGGTGCCGGAAAGGATGACCCAGCCGCCGCACGTAGCTTCTACCTCGCCGGCAGGACGCAGCTCATAGGTGCCATCCTTCATGGCGACGAAGGTGAAGATCTTGTTCTTCTCAGAAGACTGGAAAGGATAAACCGCCCAGTACTGCTCGCTGTCATCGCTCATGGTTGCCCACTTGGCTCCGGCAAAGAAATCCTTCAGGGGGCCATAGTTATTGGTAGAAGGGTCATTGTACTGTCCCAGATCCTGGTCTTCCACATAGAGGACACCATCTGTGCTGTCGTACTGGGCCACGATGCTCTTGATACTGCCGCGAGCCGACGATGCGCCGGGGAAACCGTCAATCGTATAAGTACTGCCGGTTTCTTTGGCAGAAACGGTGAACGCGACACCGTTAACCTTCCATTCGCCGATGAAATCTTCATAGGCAGAGTGCTTGTCCGGATCCTCGGCCTTGAACTTCACATCTGCGGGGGTACCGAAGACACCCTGGGCATTGATACCGGTTGCAATGTAGCGGTATTCTGTATCGGGAGTGAGTCCGGTGAGCTGGACGGTCTTGGGGCCAGCCTGCCAGTCGGCCTCCGTAGCGGCAGCCACTTTCTCTGCGACAAGGGCCGATGCTGCGGTGGTAACGTCGGTGGTGACAAAGCCGTACCAGGTGAGATCCGTGGCCTTGGCGCTGTAGGAAACAGCTACATCGGCCGAGTTCTTGGTCAAATTGGAAACCGCAGCGGAGAAGTATACGCCGACAAGGTCGAGAGGCGTAGCAAAAGCGACGTCTGCGGGAGTACCATAGTACACGCAGGTGCCGTTGTTGTCATAAATACCATATACAATGAGACGATAGCTACTCTCATCCTTGATATCCTCCACGGTAACGCTCTGCGTATTGCCGGTCAGGAGCTCCACGCCCTCTGCCAGCTTTCCGTCACTCACCTTTTCTGCGAAGTCTGCGGCAGCCAGTACGCTGGCCTCGGTCTTAACATCGTCGGTCACAAAATACGTGTAGGTAAGGATGGGATTACCCTCATGGCTCACAGAGAAAGTAGCCTGATGGCACTGTACATCGGTAGCTTCCGCAGCAAACGCCACGTCAAACTTGGGGGAAGTGCTGAAGGTGATGCTGCCGCTTTTTCCGAAGGTCTCGCCGGCCTCGTTGACGGGGAAGGCGATATAACGGTAGCTCTCGTACTCTTTCAGATTGGAAATGGCCACTGTCTGGGAATTACCCACGTGAAGGGCCTTCTTGTCCAACTGGGCAAGTTGGGCGCTGATAAGATCCTGTTCGGGACCGGTAACGTCTTCCGTTACGAAACCAAACCAGGTAACATCCGCAGCACCGGTGTGGCGCACCACGACCTCTGCGTACTCTGCCTGAACGGAGTTGAGGCCGACAGTGAAATTGGTCTCAACCACTTTGACGGGTTTCTCCTGTTCCTTCACCTTTTTGCAGGAAGTCACGAGCGAAACGGCGCAAAGTACCGTCATTGCAGCAACTGCAACTTTTTCGATTTTCATAATAGGATTATTTTGATACACTTACTCTCTCTTTCGTTTTCTAAGTTAGAATAGCGCTATTCTTACAAACTGTAAGCCCACGCACATAAACTAACCGCCCAAAGCACGTGCTTTGAGCGGTAAAGATAAGAATTATTTTTTAAAAAGTTACAGTTAATATGGATTATTTATCAATTTAACTGCATTTTCCACTGTATAGTCCACCGGAAGATAGTACTTGTAGAAGGCATTTTCTCCCAGTTTAGAATACCTGGAAATCAATGCTTTAAGCTGCGGCAGAAGGTACGGTTCGCTCTCATCCCATTCCGCCTCCGTGCAATGAATATTATCCACAGTTTTTGCATACTGCGAAAACTCGACTTTCAAATTAATATTATTCAGGAAAATATCCATATCGCGGAAGTTGTCAATAGCCTGCAGGCGGCGGGAATATTTATCAAAGATGGCCGATGCAAAACGCATCTGGGTAGCCTTCTTGTTGCAGGCGATGTAGAAGTCGGAGGCGCGGGTGGTGTCCATGGGCACGAACACATCAGGCATGATGCCGCCGCCACCGTAAACCAGGCGCCCGCTGCGCGTATGGTGCACATCGGTGGTATCGAGCTTTACGCTGTCGGCGCTGAACACCTCTCCATCGGCATACCTATAATATATATCATAGGCATAGTCGCGCGATCCGTCATAGGGTTTCTGGATGCACCGGCCGCTGGGCGTGTAGTACCGCGCCACCGTGAGACGGACGCCGGAATTGTCGCTGAAGAAGAACGGTTCCTGCACCAGGCCCTTTCCGAAGGAGCGTCGGCCCACTACCCTGCCACGGTCATTGTCCTGGATGGCGCCGGCGAAGATTTCGCTGGCCGATGCCGAATTCTCGCTGATCAGGACGGTGAGGCCCATCTCCTGAAGGTCTCCCCTGCCATCGGCCCGATAAACTTCCTTCGCCCGGTGCAGGCCCTCGATATACACGATGGTGTCTCCCTTGTCGAGGAAATCGTTGGAGAGGAGGAGCGCCTGGTCCATGTAGCCGCCGGAATTGTCCCGGACGTCAAAGATAAGGTGCTTCATACCTTCCTCCTTCAGTTTGAGGGCGGCCTCGTGGCACTCCCGGAAGGTGGTGCGGGAGAACTTGGCAAGACGAAGATAGCCGATGGAATCCTGCAGCATGAAGGCGGCATCCACGCTGTGCATGGGAATTTTCCCGCGCACAATTCCGAAGGGGATGATTTCCCCCTCGCGCTTTACGGTCACCGTTACTTTGGTACCGGAGGGGCCCTTGATGCGGCGCACCATGCTGTCCTGGGGGAACTTTACGCCGGCAATTACTTTGTCGTCCACCTTGAGGAGACGGTCTCCGGGCATGAGGCCCACTTTCTCCGAGGGGCCGCCGGGGATGACCTCCAGCACAATGGCGGTGTCGTTGGGCACGTTAAACTGGATGCCAATGCCGTCGAAGTTACCGGCGAGCTCCTCCTGCGAAGCCTCCAGCTCCTGGGGCGGCAGATACACCGAGTGCGGATCCAGCTTGGAGAGCGCCGCCACAATGGCAGCGTCGGTCATACCCTCGCGGTTGAGGGTGTCCACATAATTCTTCTCCACCATGTCCAGCACCAGGTTGAGCTTGCGCCAATCTGAGTAACGGGTATCAATCAGGTGCTTTGCGTCCCGGTAACGGACCACCGATAAGGTAATAAGGGCGCCGATAACGACGCCCAGTACTACCTGAATGATTTGTCTTGTCTTTCCTGACATGATTCAGTTATTGGATTTGTTCCACTTCGATACCAGCCCGCTTAAGGAGGTCGATTCCGTCGGTAAGGCGGTAAGCGTCCCGGTAAACCACACGCTTGATCCCAGCCTGGATGATGAGCTTGGCGCACTCGGCGCAGGGCGACGCCGTCACATAGAGCGTGGCGCCCTCGCTGCTGTTGCCGCTCTTGGCCACCTTGGTAATGGCGTTGGCCTCGGCATGCAGCACATAGGGTTTGGTGACGCCGTTCTCGTCTTCGCAAATGTTCTCGAAGCCGGACGGCGTTCCGTTATAACCGTCACTGATGATGGTGCGGTCCTTTACGAGGAGGGCGCCCACCTTCCTGCGTTTGCAGTAGGAGTTGCGGGCCCACACATCGGCCATTTCCAGGTAGCTGTGGTCGAATTTTTCCATTAGTTTCTCTGATACAGATAACGTTTGATGCTCTTCTTGGGAGTGCGCTCGAAGTCCTCGGGCATGAGCTCGATCTTCTTCACCTGGGCGTACTTGGGAAGTTCGTCATTGATGGCGGGCAGCATGCCCGTGATGCGCTTCTTGAAGTCCTCGCGGGTGAAGCCGTCCAGCTCTCCCTGGTGCCAGTCGGGGTAGATGAGGGCGGTGAGGCCGCCGTCGTCCTCGATGACCAGGGAATCTACCACGTAGTTGAAGTTGTTGATGGTAGCTTCCACTTCCTCGGGGTAGATGTTCTGGCCGGAGGGGCCCAGCACCATGCACTTGGAGCGGCCGCGCAGGAACAGGTACCCGTCCTCGTCGAGGACACCCATGTCACCGGTGCGGAACCAGCCGTCCTCGGTGAAAGAAGACCGGGTGGCTTCTTCGTTCTTGTAATAGCCCAGGCACACGTTGGGACCCTTCACCTGCACCTCTCCGGGCACATTGCGGGGGTCTGCAGAATCAATGCGGATTTCCATGTTCATGGCGGCGCGGCCGGCCGATCCCACTTTCACCTTGTTCCAGTGGGCATAGCCGATGATGGGGCCGCACTCAGTCATGCCGTAGCCAACCGTATAGTGGAAGCCAATCTTGTTGAGGAACTTCTCCACTTCCGGGTTGAACGCGGCACCGCCCAGGATCACTTCCTCGAACTTGCCGCCGAAGGCGTTGGTGAGCTCCGTGCAGAAGCGTTTTTCGATGGTGGGACCCAGGATGGGAATGCGGCGGTAGATATGGGTTTTATCGAGGAGGGGCTTGAGTTTGCTCTTGTACACTTTCTCCATCACCAGCGGAACGGCGATGATGATGTCCGGATGAATCTCGCTGAAGGCCTGCATGATGATCTTGGGGCTGGGGACGCGCGAGAGGAAGTGCACGTGCATGCCGATGGTCATCTCGAAGAGGAACTCGAACATCATGCCGTACATGTGGGCCGACGGCAGCATGGAAACCACGTTCATGCCGGCTTTGAGCATGGGGCAGGCATCCTTGGCGGCAAACTCGATGTTGGAGAACAGGGACCGGTAAGGGAGCATGACGCCCTTGGAGAAGCCGGAAGTACCGGAGGTGTAGTTGATGATGGCCAGTTCCTCGGCGGTATCCTCATAATAGTTGAGGTCTTCGGGCTCGAAGTTGTTGGGATAGCGCTTGCCGAATTCCTCGTTCAGGTGTTCGCGCACCTGGGCCAGTTCCTCACTGGCGGCGTGCAGGAACTTGAACGTATTGATCTGGACCACCACGGAAAGGTCCGGCATTTCTTCGGGGGAAAGGCCTTCCCAGATCACCTCGTCCACGAACAGGACGCGGGCCTCGGAATGGTTCACCAGATAGTGGATATTGCCGGGCTTGAACTCGTGCAGGATGGGAACGGCTACGGCGCCGTAGGTGATGGCGGCCAGGAAGCTGACCCCCCAGTTGGCCTGGTTGCGGGAGCAGATGGCCACCTTGTCTCCCTTCTGAAGGCCGCACTGCTCAAAGGCAATGTGCAGCTTGGCGATGCGGCGGGCAACGTCACGGTAGGCCAGCGTCATGCCCTGGTAGTTGGTAAGGGCAGGGCGGTCCCAGTTGCGGACCATGCTCTCCTGGAGCGTTTTATTGACAGATTTGAATTCCATATTTCTGAGGTAAGGTTTAGTTCAGTTTGATTTCACGGGTTTTCCCGTCGTAGCATTCTGCATTGACTCCCTTGGAGCTGGGAGTGAGAAGGGCGTCGGGCTTGAGCATCTTTCCGCCTTCCGGTTTGAAGAGGGGCTCCCCTCCCTCGAAGGGATAGATGAGTGTCTGGATGGAAGTACGCACCACCCAATAGTGCTTGCCCTTCACCTCCAGGAGCTCCGGCAGGTTCTTCACGGTCTCGGGGGCACGGATGCCTTTGAATCCGGAAACCTTTTCTCCGTGCAGGTTGTAACGCTCCAACGTGTTGTCCTTGTGGAGGATAATGGCGGTGTAGCCGCCGGCACCGGTGAAATCATACACATCGGGCCCCAGCAGAACGGGTTTGGGAAGGGTTACAGGGAAGCCGTTCACCCATCGGCCCAGACGGTCCATCAGGTACATCTTGTCACCGGCGCAGAACAGCCACTGCAGCTTCTTGTTGTTGTAGAAGTCGATGGTCTGGACGCGTCCGGAGATAGTTTCCTTGAACGGGACACCCCATACGTCCTTGTTATTCTCATCGCGCAGGCAAATGGCCTTGTGCGCGTTCTGGTACAGATAATTGGTTTTTCCCGTAGCAAAGTTGGTAACGGGGAAAAGGCCTCCGGGCACCACCACTACGGTATCTCTCTCCAGCACTTGGACCTTGGAGCCCTTGAGGGCACGGGTATCCAGCTGGACGTGCATGGAGGGAAGGTCTCCGGAAAGATCGAGCGAGGCAGCGGCGGGAGCAAAGCCCGCCCCTTTCACAAAGGAAAGGACCGGGGCCGACAGGCTCTCAGAGAACACCCGGCCGGCTTCCTCGGGAGCGTCGGAGAAGGAGGTATAGGCCACGAAACCGGCGGGAAGCGTGACCGATGCGTCGGACAGGCGGTTTTTCAGGGAATACTCCAGAAAAGCCTTGTCGGAGAAAAGGCGTACGGTGGGAAGGTCTGCAAAAACGCTCCATCGGCCGGTAACAGAGGCACACACGCTGTCCTGAACGGCGAAATCGGGGCCCAGAACGGCAGCGAGCGCTCCACGGTAGGCATTGGCGGTTTCCGTTCCCAGCTTGAGATCTTTTGCGCTGCGGACAAGAACGGCTTCCCGTTCCACGCCGGTCTCGTCCCGGAAACTGGCATACACCGCCTCACGGGGCTGCAGGTTCACAAACCATTCCTCCACGCTGAGCGGCCGGCCAGATTTGGCCTTGAGGGCCTTGTTATACGTAGCCAGCGAGGCGTTTCCGTCTTCCTGCTTGCGACGGGCTGCAAGGAAATCTTCTGTACTGGCCAGAGAGAGAGAGAGGGCACGAGCGGTATAGTAAGGGAGCACGTCCGGGAATTCCGGCTGCCCGGCGGGCGTTCCTGCAAAAGCGGCGAAATAGCTGGCAACACCTTCCCCGGGAAGGGCACAGCCCTCAAGAACCAGATGCTCGGGGGAAAGTGCCTCAACGCTCCAGGCGCTCCAGGCCGAGAGGTTCTTCACAAAGGTAGCGTACTGCTGCATGGCCTTTCCGGCATACATCTGCAGGAGTTTGGGTGCATGGGAATGGGCAATAAGGACAATGGCCGATCCCCCGACATGGGAAACCAGGTCCTTGAGATGGCGGGTGCCCAGGATGGAATGGCCTTCCTCCAGCTGGCGCACGCCGGCATTGAGAAAGGTTTCGCTGCGGGAAGCCAGCAGGTATTCTCCGGCCTGATGCACTTTGAGGCCGGCCCGGGAAGCCAGGATCTCCAGCGTGGAGTCTGCCTGGACCTCTGCGGCTACAAGCGGCACCAGGGAACCGCTGTTGTGCAGGGAAATGGCCACCTTGTGACGGCCCAGGGAACTGAGATACTTCACAAAAGCGGGATTTCCCGGAGCCACGAGCCCGCCCAGGAAACCGGTCGAATCGGCCAGGATGGAAGCAGCCCTTGAAGAGCCGTCGAATACCAGCACCGCAGCAGCGTCGGAGGGAATGGCCCCCAGGATATTCCAGGAAGCATCTACCTGTTTTTCGCTCACATGCTCCCCTGCCGGTCTGTACAGCCGGACAACAGCCAGCGCAATACCGGACAGCAGAAGGGCCAGGGCCGTTACAGCTACAAGGGTTGATTTTTTTCCCATATCCTGCAAAGGTACGTATAATTTCTAATTATTCCGCATTCTTAAGCGCATAACAGCGCCCACGCAGGTACCAGCTCAGCTCTTCGATGCTGCGCCCCTCCAGTTCTTCGGGGAGGATGGGCTTGCCGATGCGCACTTTCACGGTGGTTCCCTTCTTGTTGAAGAGTTCGTGGATGAGGCGCACCGTGCGCAGGCGGGGATGGATGAGGCCCAGCCGATGGAAGCCCTTGGAATTGCACCCCTCGAAGTAGATGGGAACGACGGGAAGGCCCGAGCGCTTGATGAGCTTGGTGATGTTGTCGGCCCAGGGCTTGTCCTGGATGGTGAAGAAACTGCCCTCGCGACGCCTGCTGCGCCGCTGCCAGGTGGCCACTTCCCCGGCCGGGAAAAAGCCGATGGAGCCTCCGTCGGCAATGTGCCGGAGGGCCATGCGGATGCCGTTGATGCTGCGGGCATCGGCCTTTCCTCCCGAGAGGTTGTCCACCGGAAGGAAGTACTCCTTGAGGCTGGGGATGAGTGCCAGGAGGAAAGTGGTGAGGATTTTGTAGTCGGGACGGCGGGCGCCCACGACGGCGGTGAGGATGAGGCCGTCGATGCTGCCGAAGTGATGGTTGGAGATGGTGATGAAGCCTCCCTCTGCCGGAATGTTGGCAAGGTCTTCTGCAGGGACGTCATAGGCGACGCCTACGTCTTCCAGCACTTTCTCGGCGAAAGCCGGACCGGTGAAGGCGGCATATCGGTTCTGTATCTCGTTTACGTGGTCTATTTCCAGAAGATGCATGACGCGGCGGGCCAGCCAGTGGCCGAATTTTCCCTTGAGGCCAAGGGTACCGCACATCTGCTCTTCTGAGATGACAACTGTCTTTTCTTCCATATCAAAAACTTGTATTCATCCCTCAAAGGTAGTAAAATTCGGTGAAACTCAACGCCTCATCAGTATTCCTGCCAGGCCTTTATGGTAAGGCCGGCGAGGCCTATCTTGCAAACGGCATGGATAAACGCGCTGGCCAGCCTGGCGTTGGTGATGAGCGGGATGTTGTGGTCTACCGCCTTGCGCCGGATGAGGTATCCGTTCCGCAGCTCGCGTTCGGTAAAGTTCTTGGGGATGTTGATGACCAGGTCAAAGGCGTGGTCCTCAATCAGTTCCAGGACATTGGGCTTCTTGACACTGTCGGGCCAGTGGACGGTCTGGGCCGGAATGCCGTTCTCCTCGAAGAAGGCGGAGGAACCGGCCGTCGCGTAAATCTTGTAGCCTGCGTCGCGGAGCATCTGGGCGGCTTCGAGGAGCTCGGCCCGGGAATGGGACGGACCGGCCGATATGAGGATGCCTTTCTCCTTGGAGGGAACGGTGTATCCCACCGAGAGCATGCTCATGAGGAGAGCCTCGTAATAGTTGTCGCCGATGCAGGCCACCTCACCGGTGGAGGCCATGTCCACGCCGTGGACGGGGTCTGCGTTGAGGAGGCGGGAGAAGGAGAACTGCGAGCATTTCACGCCCACGTAGTCAATGTCGGCAAAGGTCTTTCCGTACGGGGAGACGTCCTTGCCCAGCATGATTTCCGTGGCCATGCCAATGAAGTTGAACTTGGTAATCTTGGAGACGAAGGGGAAGCTTCGGGAGGCGCGCAGGTTGCACTCGATGACGCGGAGGTCGTTGTCCTTGGCAAGGAACTGGATGTTGAAGGGGCCGGAAATCTGTAGGGAGGCGGCAATCTTGGCGGCCGTCTTGCGGATGCGGCGGAGGGTTTCGTAGTAGAGTTTCTGGGCGGGGAACACCACTGTGGCATCGCCGGAATGCACGCCGGCAAACTCGATGTGCTCGGAGATGGCGTAGCACTTGATTTCTCCGTTACGGGCTACGGCGTCAATTTCCACTTCCTTCGCACGCTGCAGGAACTCGGAGGCGACCACCGGATGCTCCTGGCTCACCACCACGGCATCTTTCAGGGAGCTTTCCAGTTCCTCGCGGCTGGAGACCACTTTCATGGCGGCGCCGGAAAGTACGTAGGAAGGACGGATCATGATGGGGAGGCCCACTTCATCGGCAAAAGCGTAGACGTCCTCCACGCTGGAGAGTTCCTTCCAGCGGGGCTGGTCAATGCCCAGGGAGTCGCACATGCGGGAGAATTTCTCGCGGTCCTCGGCCATGTCGATAGACTTGGCGCTGGTTCCGAGGATGCGGACGCCCTGTGCGTCCAGTTTGAGGGCCAGGTTGTTGGGAATCTGGCCGCCGGTGGAGACAATGACACCCAGCGGGCGCTCCATGTCGCAGATATCGAGTACGCGCTCCAGCGACAGTTCATCAAAGAACAGGCGGTCGCACACGTCGTAGTCGGTGCTCACGGTCTCGGGGTTGTAGTTGATCATGATGGCGCGGTAGCCCATCTCCTGGATCTTCTTGACGGCCGTGACGCCGCACCAGTCAAACTCCACGCTGGATCCGATGCGGTAGGCGCCGCTACCCAGCACAATCACGGACTTCACGTCCTGCTCGCACTGGATGTCGTCCTCGGTTCCGTTATAGGTGAGGTACAGGTAATTGGTGGTGGCGGGGTACTCGCCCGCCATGGTATCGATCTGCTTGACGCAGGGCCGGATGCCCAGCGAGAGACGCTTCTTTCTTACCTCCAGCCCGCGGGGATGGCTGTCAGGGCCGGTAGAGCCGGAAACAAGGCAGCCTACCTGCCAGTCGGAGAAGCCCAGGCGTTTGGCTCCGAGGAGGGTATCGGCATCCAGATTGTCCACCTCCTTCACAGCCTCCAGCCGGGAACTGTAGCGGAAGATGTTCTCCAGGCGGAAGAGGAACCACTTGTCAATCTTGGTAATCTCGTGGATGCGGTCGATGGAATAGCCTTTCTCGAAGGCTTTCACGATGGCCAGGATGCGTTTGTCGGTGGGATGTGTGAGTTCGGCGTCCACATCCTCGATGTCCACATTGTTGCAAAGGAGGCCGTGAAGGCCCTGGCCAATCATCCGGAGGCCCTTCTGGATGGCTTCCTCGAAGGATCGGCCAATAGCCATCACCTCGCCCACGGACTTCATGGACGAGCCCAGCTGGCGGGACACGCCTTCGAATTTTCCGAGGTCCCAGCGGGGGATCTTGCACACGATGTAGTCCAGCGCCGGTTCGAAGCAGGCCGATGTCACCTTGGTCACGGAGTTGGGCACTTCGTCGAGGCCTTTCCCCAGGCCCAGCTTGGCGGCCACGAAGGCCAGCGGATAGCCGGTGGCTTTGGAGGCCAGGGCCGATGAGCGGCTGAGGCGGGCGTTCACCTCGATGACGCGGTAGTCCTCGGAGTCGGGGTCCAGGGCATACTGGACATTGCACTCACCCACGATGCCCACGTGGCGGATAATCTTGATGGCAATCTCGCGGAGACGGTGGTACTCGCGGTCGCTGAGGGTCTGCGAGGGGGCCACCACAATGCTTTCACCCGTGTGGATGCCCAGCGGGTCAAAGTTCTCCATATTACATACGGTGATGCAGTTGTCGTAGCGGTCCCGCACCACCTCGTATTCGATTTCTTTCCAGCCCTTGAGGGATTCCTCGATGAGGATCTGGGGAGAATAGGTGAAGGCCGATGAGGCCAGCTCCCTGAGCTCGTCGTCGTTGGAGCAGAAGCCGGAGCCCAGGCCGCCCAGGGTGTAGGCGGCGCGGACGATGACCGGATAGCCAATCTCGCGGACCACCTTGAGGGCTTCGTCGATGCTGCTGACGGCCTCACTCCGGGCGGTCTTTACGCCGATGGAGCGCATCATTTCGGCAAAGAGTTCGCGGTCCTCGGTGTTGATGATAGCCTCAACGGGAGTACCCAGCACCTTGACGCCGTATTTTTCCAGGATACCCTTGCGATAAAGCTCGATACCGCAGTTGAGAGCGGTCTGGCCGCCGAAGGAGAGCATGATGGAGTCCGGGCGTTCCTTCTCAATGACCTTCTCGGTGAACTCGGCGGTTACAGGAAGGAAGTAAGTGGCATCGGCAATCCCCTCCGACGTCTGCACCGTGGCAATGTTGGGATTGATAAGGACGGTCTTCTTGCCCTCTTCCTTGAGGGCTTTGAGGGCCTGGGAGCCCGAATAGTCAAACTCGCCGGACTGGCCGATCTTGAGGGCGCCGGAGCCCAGGATAAGGACTTTATGGATGGATTCGCTCATTACTTTCTGGTTTTTTTCATGTTCTCCACGAAGGTTGCAAACAGGGATTCGGTGTCGACGGGGCCGCTGGAGGCCTCGGGATGGAACTGGGCCGAGAAGAAGGGCTTCTCCACATGGGCGATACCCTCGTTGGTGCCGTCGTTCAGGTTCACGAACAGGGGCTTCCAGTCGGAGGGAAGCGTGCTGTCGTCGATGGCGAAGCCGTGATTCTGGGAGGTGATGTAGCAGGTGTGGGTTCCGGGGACCTTGACCGGCTGGTTGTGGCCGCGGTGACCATACTTCATTTTATAGGTTTTGGCGCCTGCGGCAAGGGCCATGAGCTGGTTGCCAAGGCAGATGCCCATGATGGGGCGGTCCTGCGTAAGGGCCACTTTGATGTGCTCTACGGTTTCCTTGCACATGGCGGGGTCTCCGGGGCCGTTGGAGATGAAGAGGCCGTCGTAGTCCTCCTGCGTGAAATCGTAGTCCCAGGGCACGCGTTTGATGGTGACGTCGTGTTTGAGGAGACAGCGCATGATGTTGTTCTTGACGCCGCAGTCCACGAGGAGCACCTTGTATTTGCCGTTTCCGTAATAGCGCACTTCCTTCGTGGAGACCTGGGCTACCAGGTTTTCCTTGTTGGGGTCGTGGAAGGGGATGTCTTCCCCGCCAAAGACAATTTTTCCCAGCATGGCGCCGCGTTCGCGGAGCTTTTTGGTAAGGGCACGGGTGTCTATTCCGTAGAGGCCGGGAACATCCTGCTGCTTGAGCCAGGTGCCCAGGTTGCGGTCCGAGTTCCAGTGGCTGAATTTCTCCGAGTAGTCGGAGATGACCAGTGCGGTGCAGTGGATTTTCTCCGACTCGAAGTTGCGGGAAATACCGTTCTCCATCTCGTCGTCGGGGACACCGTAATTGCCGATCATGGGGAACGTGGGGACCAGAATCTGGCCTTTGTAGGAGGGGTCGGTGAGGCTTTCGGGGTAGCCGATCATGGCCGTGTAGAAAACCAGCTCTCCGGAAACGGACCGTTCGCTTCCGAAAGAGAGCGCCTCGTAGACGCTGCCATCTTCCAAAATAAGCTTTGCCTTGCTCATCAGTACACTATTAACTAAATAACCTGTAAAAAAGAAGGCTAATTCGCTCAGCGCGAACTAGCCTTCCTGAATGTCCTTATCTATTTTGTTTTGTCCGAAGCATCGTAAAAAATTCTTCGGGAGACAAAGATACTAATAATTTTTAAAAGTAGTAAAATTTTACAAAAAAAGCCGGCTCGCGCCAGCTTTTTTTGCATATCACTCAAATAGTGATCAATAAGTGAACTTCATCTCGTCCAGATACAGTACAGAGGAAGATGAGCCGGTGAAGAAGTCTCCCAGCACGCTGGAAGCCGCCACGATGGCAATGTATTTGGGCGACCGGTTGTTGCGATAAGTGATGTCCAGACGGAACGGCTCATAGGCTTCCATTTTCCGGTCAAAGACCACTTTGCCGTAGCCGATGATACCCGGATCGTTCTCCACGTCCAGCAGTTTTTCCGGCGGGCTCACCTCAAAGGGGGTCTCCCAGTCGGCCAGGACCACGAAGATGTGGGCATTATCCAGTTCTCCTTCCTTATTCTTATAGGGTTCCTGCGACCAGTCTATGGTGCCGGGCATATAGCAGGCATAGCCTTGCAGCGTCTTGGGGCGCCGGGTAAAGGGAATGCCCCAATAAATCTTGGCGCTCATCTTGAGTACGTCGATGCTGCCGGCGTAACCGTTGAAGATGCTGCCGGCCGCCAGTTTCTTGATCATTCCCATAAGAAGGGACATCCCCTGGGTCTGAAGTTTAAGGGCCTTCTTCCCTTCTCCGGAAACGGCGAGGAAAGTTTCCTCCGGGCTCACGGTCACATAGCCCATGGGCTGGGTGGTACCGTTCGCACTTCCCCAGGTGGCTTTTTCCACGTCCGTGGCACCTTCCGCGTAAGGGACCCAGACACGGCTGGACCCTTGCCGGCTCCAAGAGTCAAAACTCATGTTGTACAGTTGGGAAACATCTGCGGGGGCGGGACCGGCCTTGTCCTGGGTAGTCGCGTGCAAGGTCCATTCATAGAAATCAAAATACGCCGTGAGGACAATGGACATGTCCGAGGACAGGTCTATCTGGTCTCCCGCCTGGATGGCGGGATCGCAGGTTACACCTTCCGTTACAATGAATTTCGTCACGGTCAGTTCCGACAGATCCGTTCCCGTAGGCACGACGACGTACACCGTTTTCCTGTCAAAGTTGATGGTGGAGCTCACCTGGCCTTCGATGTCGAATGCAATAATCTGGGGGTCCGATTTCTCGGGGACCAGGTCATTCCACTGCTTGCTGCAGCCCGCCAGTGCAAGGAGGGCGCCCAAAAGGAAAGCATACTTTTTCATAAGCCTTAGAAACTAATTGTGAGACCGAGGTTCAGGCCCAGGAGGCCCAGCTGATACGCAGCAAACGCATGGCCCTGGAAGCCGTTGAGCTCTTTTCCGGAATTCTGGCGGTTCCATTCGTATCCGCCTTCCAGAAGGGGCAGACACACTTCAAAGGCGACATTGTCCGTAAAAAAGAAACTCACTCCGGGATACAGGCCCAGGGAGACGCTGTAGACATCGGCATAGGTGCCTACTTTGCCGTATTCCTGTTGCTCATAGTTCTTGTTGTAGCCGATTTTTCCGTTGAGACGGCCTTCGCCGAACAGGGCTATCACCTTGCTGTTGAAGAGCGGGATGTAGGCACGGTACACGACAGAACCCGTGAAGGATTCCATCCGGACATGCTTGTTTTCGAGCTGCATCAAGGACATCATGGAGGCAGAATTCACGTCCACGCCGGTATTCCCGTACGTGAAACGGGCGCCCACGGACATATTCTTTGCAAAGAAATAGGACGCCAGGAGCGACACGTTGCCCGTTTTCACCTGCCCGCTTACATCGTTGACGATGCCATAGAAGGTAGAGCCCGCAGACCCGTTCATTCCGTTGGAATTGTAATTGTTGTACCCACCGGCGAGGCCGACAAGGAACGATCCCTTCGGCATGTACTCCGACCGGGGGTTGCCCAGACCGCGATCGATGGTCCGGGCCTGGAGTGAGAGCGATGCCGCCAGGGCAGTCATCGTCACAAGCAGTAGTTTTTTCATAGTATCATTTATTTCAAATTTTCAAAGATAATGTTTTTTCTAAGAAGTCGCTATATACTTAGCCCTGAAGCGACGTTCCCGGAGGGCTATTTTGCCCCATCATTTGGACGAGGTCCCATTTTAGGGGGTGGACCTGGTCCACCGACTGTGCCACTGAGGGCCCTGGAAGGCACACATGCTGGACCAGGTCCAGGGGTTAAAATGGGACCTCGTCCAAATGATAGGGAGACCTCGTCCATCCCCTCCGGGCTACAAGAAAGACCTGCCAGACCGGCAGGTCTTTCTTGTAGCCCATAATAGTCTTCGACAATGAGGGGCATGCCCCTCAAACTCCCCAGCCCTCTGGGCTCCTTTTGTCGCCATACCCAAATGACCTCCTGTAAACCATTAGATTTCCGTTTTAGTTATTAATCGGCAGTGACGATGTAAGGATAATTATCCTTGTCCGAGTCGGTATTCTCTTTCACGGAATAGCCTGCGGGGATAGTGATTTTGCTCCGGCCCATATAACCGGCCGTGGTGGCAGGATTGAAAGCGAACTTGCCACCATAGATGGTGACGGGGCTTTGGTTATAATCCGCATCCGGATTGGAATCAAAGTGGAGTCCGAATTTACCGCCGTAGATGATGACGGAGCCGTTTTTTCCGTAGGTGCTGAACCCAACGTATTCCCCGCTTTTCACGACATAATGGTGTCCGTCGGTATAGACGCCCTGCTCAACGTTTCCCACTTTGAGGTTGTCCAGAACAACCGTTCCGACGTATTCCGCTCCCCAGCCGACGTTTCCGTCCAGCAGGTTGGTGACGGTGCCGTTGCAGAGCAGGACCAGACGCCCGAGGGTGTTGTTTCTCATATGGACATTGTAGACTTTGTGCCCGTTTAAATTAATGATTCCGCTCTGGCGGGTGACGATTTGAGTTCCGTAGGCTATGTCGTTGTCCAGGATCCAGCAAGGAATCCCCGTTGTGCAGTTGTTGAATGCATCCAGACTGTTTACCTCCACGAAGTGGTCGGGGACCGTAATGTCTATACTGCTGGTGAATCCTCCGTCCACGGTTTTGGCTGTAATGGTTGCCGCCCCATCCCTTAGGGCTGACACCAGGCCGTTTTCATCGACCGTAGCGACTTCCGGGTTGGAGCTGCTCCAGGTGACACGGTTGTCGATGGCGTCGTCGGGGAGCACTTTCGCACGGAGCTGGACGTATTCTTCCGGGAGCATCGGTTCCACTTCCGCGTTAAGGATAAGAACACCGCTTGCGTGCGGACGGTCGCCGTAGACGGCGCGGACGGAGCAGCCGATGTAACGATCCCAGCCCGCGAGCCGCGGCGAGCCTTCGGAGACTCTGAAACAATAAGCGGAATACGGCGGAAGCCCTTCCGAATATAGCGAAGAAGACCAGTAGTATCCCTGTGACTCCTTATCATAATTGCGATCGGAAGCCACCATATAGCCAGCCAGCGGAAGATATATGGACGCTCCGTTAATATTGCTGGTCACTTTTGCCACCTTGACGCCATAGAGCTCCGTGAACTCCAGTGAGCAGTTTTCCACCAGTTCGGCCCACTCGGCCTGGGAGGGCATACGCCACTTTTCTCCGTACCGTTCCGCATAGCTTTCTACGGCCGCATCGTCCTCCGGATCCAGAATAAGCTTCCCGTCGGGCGCTCCTTCTCCAACCCAATAACTTGCATCGCTGTAATCACCGAAGTATTTAGTGAAAAAGTAATCACCGTTTACATTCTTAATGTGCTTGCAATAATCCCATTCATACACTTCCTGCTCATAGCAATTGCCCCAGGAAAAATAGTATCCCCAAAGATTCAAGGCCGAGACGAATTCACCATAGTCTCTCAGGGCAACGGCGCCTACGTTTCTGTCTGCCCATTTGACGGACAGACCCATATCCACCATTTTGGGCTTGTCGCTAGCCACGATGATATGGCAGGAGGCCGATTTACCTCCCGCTTTGGCGGTAATGGTGACCTCCCCTTCTTCATGGGCAACCACCTCGCCGCCTTCAACGGTTGCGATGGCAGGGTCGGAAGTCTCCCAGGTAACGGTTTTGTCAGTAGCATTTTCCGGGAGCACCGTGGCTGTAATGCAGTGGACCACTACCTCCGGCCACATCAGGGCTTCATTGTTGTCCAGCGTGACGGATTCCACGGGAATCTCTGCCGGCGGTTGAGGGTCCGGGTCCGGAGTCGGATCCACGGAAGGCTTGGTTTCCGGCTTGCATCCGGCAATGGCAATCAGCAGCATAGCTGCGGCAAAAAGTCTTTTCATAATCGTGTCGTTTTGCACAAAGATAGCCGGACGCCGGAAAGACGAGGTCACAATTCAAATAAAACAGGGTCGCAATTCTTTGAAAGTTGCTTACACGCCTTGTCGCTTCGATATTATGCCACTTTTTCCTTTAATAGTAATCACTGCTGTCCTCGTCCAAATGATAGGGAGACCTCGTCCATCCCCTCCGGGTTACAAGACAGCCAGCTTGTAGATCTCTGAAATGTGCGTGAAGCCGCGCTTCTCAAAGAAACGGTGCGCGGCGTGGTTGTCCTTGCCGGATTCCAGGTAGATGCCGCTTACGCCGCGCTCGCGCAGCCAGCCGATGGCCGTTTGAAGCAGGGCGTCCCCGGTTCCGTGGCCCCGGTAGTCCTCCTTGACGAGTACGTCGCACACCATTCCATAGGGCGCGTCGCCGTCTTCTTCGATATCGGCCACCACAAAACCCACAATGTCGCCCTCGTCGGAAAGGGCCTTCCATACCCTCGCAATCGTCTCGTTTTCCAGGTGCAGCCGGATGTACTCCATCCATTTCTCACGGGCGTCCGGGGCCGTTCTCACGATGAGACGGCCATCCTGGACGGAACCTTCTCCCACCCCCATCTGGATTTCTCCGTGGGAGATGTATTCCGGGTGTGCAGCCAGGTGACTAAAGAAAAGGTCGGCCAGGGCCGGAGCGTCTTGCAGCTTTGCAATTTCAATCTTCATAGTTTATCAGTGATTTAATGCGTTCCCAGATGTTCCTGATGGCGTTACTCACCACCAGAAGCAGGGCAAATATGGTGATACAGGCAATTACGGCCACCACAATGGCCGACAGCCGGTTACTCTCGAATCCAAAGTAGGTGAGGAAGGGCATTTCGTCCTCCTGGAAGAACAGCTCAAAGGTAGAAGCCACGGAAATGATGGCCAGGATGATGTTGAGGAGGAACTCGCTGCGCATGGACTTGTAGTCCGAGAGGTTGTGCAGGCTGTTATCCACGCTCTCCATGAGGGCTCCCAGGCGCTCGTAGTCTTCGCTCAGGCCCAGGCGGGCGGTGGTTCGGTCAAACATCACCTTGTGCGAAGGGAATTTGGAGTATTTGACCACGTCCAGCTGTGTCACCATCCGCGTGAGCCGCATGGACAGGGACGCGTTGGCTCCAATCAGGTCCTGCGACGATTTTTTCTCTGCGTTGAGGGTAGAAAGCACCACCGTATCCGTAGCCAGGCCAATAACATACTTCTTGGCCAGAATCATCTGCAGGATAAGGAGGTATTCCGGCCAGGAGACGTGGTAGTGAGCGCGCTCCTTGAGGTGCTCTTCCCAGTTTACGCCCTCTTCACCTGCTCCTCTCCGCCCATACGTGCCGATGACCACGCACAGGCTGCTGCCCGCCAGAACGAGGTCGTCCGTGTCGATGGCAATGTTCTCCCCGCATACCTCGTCGAAGGCGGCCGAATCCCGGTAGGGCCACTCCTCCGGATAGAGGGAAAGCAGGCCGATGAGCTCGTTCTTGTGCTCTTCCCGAATGTGGTCGATAATCTGGGCCTCCGTAAGACGGTCCGGGCGATCCGGAGAAAAGAGGTCTGTCCCGTCCGGCTCAATGTGCTGGATGTTCTCCCACACGTCCACCATGGCGTAATGCAGGTCATTGTCCACGGAAAAGGGCGTCTTTTTCCATCGGCGGGCAAATTTCTGCCGCTCTCCCACCGGGATGTCTTTCTTGAACCGCGAGCAGTGCCGATAGATGAAGTTCTTGTAGCGGAGGGCGACGGCGTCAAAACTGCGGCCGGTGCCCAGGTTCCGGATAGCTTCCGGCGTGTCCAGCGGGTTACCGTCGGCGTCCAGCCAGATGGCGTCAATCGAGAGATGGGCCTTGTAGTCTATGCTGGTTTTGTCTTCGCCTTCGTCCGTAGACCAGAACTCTGCGCTGAGCCAGGTGCTCAGGAGTACGATGATATGGTCTGTGGTCACCGGGCAGGAAAGCCGGCAGGCCTCTCCGTCAAACAGGAAGCGGTAAGTGATGCTCACGGTGTGCCCGAAGAACAGGTTCATCTCCACATTGCAGTGACCGCTGAGGGTAGCCTCGTAGATAGCTTCGTCCTTGGCCGGAACGATGGGCATGGTAAAGTCAAAGCCCCGGAGGCTGTATCGGCGCACATTGCCCTGCCCTTTCAGCGGACTGCTGTCCGGCAGGACGAAGATCTGGTTCTCGATGTCACGCTCCACCCATACGATGGGAACCCCGAGGGCATCGGCCTTCAGGTCCTTGTCCTTCCTGTCCAGAGCCCCTTTGGGCAGGATGAATTCCTTGGTGTGGTGAACAGAGAACGTCTGAATGAAGACCACGGAGAACCCTGGATAAGTAAGCATCTGTGACATATTGCCCTTGCGTTTAATTTTTCCAAAGATAGTAATTTTATGAGATTCTGTTCCCATCCGGGCCACCATCTTTTGGACGAGGTCTCCCCATCATTTGGACCACGTCCAAAAATACAAAAAAAGCCGGCCCGAAAGCCAGCAATTTTGAAGTGTAGCCCGGAGGGGAATCGAACCTCTATTTAAAGTTTAGGAAACTTCCGTTCTATCCGTTGAACTACCGGGCCAGGCCATTAACAAAAAAAAGAGCGATTATTCAGCGCTCTTTTCGATGATCTGACGGCCGCGGTAGTAGCCGCACTCAGGGCATACGCGGTGATACATCACGGTGGCGCCACAGTTAGGGCATACGCTCAGCGTGGGAACCGGAGCAAAGTCGTGCGTACGACGCTTGTCTCTTCTCTGCTTGGAGAGTTTGTGTTTCGGATGTGCCATTGTTTATCTTTTTTAATTGTTTATTTACCATCAAAAAGTCCTTTCAGAGCGGCAAACGGGCTGTTCGCTACATCTTCTGCCTCAGCCTCCTCGTTCCCTCGCTCCTCATGACCCAGAAACCGGACGGTGTCGGGATTGCATTCCCCTTCCGGATGGACCCGCTGCAAAGGCAGTGATAGACAAATGTAGTCGTATACGGCCTGACTCAGGTCCCAGTCCTCCGTGACGGTGTCCAGTTCAAACACCTCGGAAGGATTTGCCTCCACGGGAACGGCAAGGGGTTCCAGGCAACGATCGCAGGGAACCGTGACGGTTCCTTCGAGATGAAGTTCGGCCTCCACCTTGCGGTTACCTTCCTTGACCACCCTGATTTCCACGTTGACGTCGGCGTCCAGGATTTCTGTGTTGTCAAACATTTGAAAGAACTCTAATCCTGCGTGGGAGTGAAACTTACGCTCCCCGGCAGCCCAATCGTTCAGGGGTATGACAAACGGATTCATCTCCACAAAAACAGATTAAGGGGTGCAAAGATACGAATAATTTTCGGAAAATCAATCTTCTGTAGATGAATTTCTCTTACGGTCCAGCGGATCCAGCTGAATCTTACGCATACGCATATGGTTGGGCGTAATCTCCACCAGCTCGTCTTCCTGGATGTATTCGAGGGCTTCCTCCAGCGAGAATTTGATTGCCGGGGGCAGCGCCACTTTCTCGTCGGAACCCGCTGCACGCACGTTGGTAAGTTTCTTCGTCTTGCAGATATTGATATTAAGGTCGCGGTCACGGGTATGCTCACCCACAACCTGGCCACCGTAAATCTCTTCACCAGGTTCCACGAAGAAACGGCCGCGGTCCAGCAGTTTGTTCATGGAGTAAGCAATGGCCTCGCCGGTTTCCAGGGACACGAGGGAACCGTTGGTACGCATCTCGATATCTCCCTTGTAGGGCTGATAATCCTTGAAACGGTGAGCCACCACAGCCTCTCCCTGCGTAGCCGTAAGGAGGTTGGAACGCAGACCCATAAGGCCACGGGTAGGAATTTCAAACTCCAGGAGCGTCCGGTCTCCGCGGGGTTCCATGCGGATGAGTGCACCTTTGCGGCGGGTAGAGAGCTCGATGGCTGCACCCACAAACTGCTCGGGGACCTCGATGGAGAGTTCCTCAATAGGTTCACAGCGCTGGCCGTTGATGGTCTTGTCGAGCACCTTGGGCTGGCCTACTTGAAGTTCAAAGCCCTCACGACGCATGGTCTCGATGAGAACGGACAGGTGCAGGACACCACGGCCATACACCATGAAGCTGTCGGCATTCACGCCGGGCTTCACGCGAAGGGCCAGGTTCTTCTCCAGCTCCTTCTCCAGGCGGTCCTTGATGTGACGGGAGGTCACGAACTTACCGTCCCTACCAAAGAAGGGCGAGTTGTTGATCATGAACAGCATGCTCATGGTGGGCTCGTCCACGGCGATGGGCGGCAGGGCCTCGGGATTCTCGAAGTCTGCGATGGTGTCTCCAATCTCAAAGCCGTCGATACCCACCACGGCGCAGATGTCACCGCACTGGACCTCGTCCACATTGGCCTTTCCCAGGCCGTCGAAGACCATGAGCTGCTTGACCTTGCTCTTTTCCACCATGTCGTAGCGCTTGCACAGGCTCACGGGCATGCCGGTTTTGAGGGATCCGCGGGTGATGCGGCCCACGGCAATACGGCCCACGTAAGGGCTGTACTCCAGGGAAGACACCAGCATCTGGGGAGTGCCCTCCCGCATCTCGGGAGCAGGAATCTCTTCCAGGATGGTATCCAGAAGGGCAGTGATATCGTTTGTGGGCTTTTTCCAGTCATAGGACATCCAGCCCTGCTTGGCACTGCCGTAGATGGTCTTGAACTCCAGCTGGTCCTCGTTGGCGCCCAGGTTGAACATGAGTTCGAATACCTCTTCCTGCACTTCGTCGGGACGGCAGTTGGCCTTGTCCACCTTGTTGATGACCACGACGGGCTTCTTGCCCATCTCGATGGCTTTGTTCAGGACGAAACGCGTCTGGGGCATGCAGCCTTCGAAGGCATCCACCAGGAGGAGGACACCATCGGCCATGTTGAGCACGCGCTCCACCTCTCCGCCAAAGTCACTGTGGCCAGGGGTATCGATAATATTGATTTTGACGCCCTTGTACATCACCGACACGTTCTTGGCCAGGATGGTGATGCCGCGCTCGCGCTCGAGATCGTTGTTATCCAGTATGAGGTTGCCCAGATCTTCCGGCTTACGGACCAGGTTGGCCTGGTAAATCATACGGTCCACCAGGGTGGTTTTGCCGTGGTCCACGTGGGCAATGATTGCGATATTTCTGATATCCTGCATAATAACTTCAGTTATGAACCTGCAAATATAAGCATTTTTCGGTTAAAATTTCGTATGTATTGATGCGCGAGGGCCCATCCTATACAAATAAAGGATGACTTTAAAAGCCATCCTTTGTGCGCGAAATCAGAGTCGAACTGACACGTCCTTTCGGACACTACCTCCTGAGAGTAGCGCGTCTACCAATTCCGCCATCCGCGCATCATTTTTGGGATTGCAAATATACGCACTTTTTTTGAATCTCCAAACTTTTCTTTCCGATTTTCGTCAAATCACGATCGGGAGCGGAATGACGTTACTCCACAGGTCTGTTTCCAGCCTGATTTCGCTGATAGACAGGTTCACTTCCAGGTGGATATCCTTTAGATTAGGGGCCTCCCAGTCATAGGCCGATGCCACGAGATACTCCCCCAGCGGGAAACTGCGGATGACGCCGTCGGCCATGGCAATATCCAGCCACAAGGGATCTTCGGGGCGCTGCCTGAGCAGTCGGCAGCAGTAGTTTCCGTCCAGCCGGCAATGGAAATCTCCGGGAAGCGGGGCCCCGCGCCAGGGGTCCAGGCCCGCGGAGGAGCCCCTGACCTCGGCCCAGTAGGGAGTCCCCCATTTGCCGGGTCCCACCATCTCCAACTGCAGCACGGCAAACTGGCGCGTCAGCTGCACGGTCAGGGTCCCGCTTTCTCCGGAACAATCGGCCATTCCCCCAAACGTATAGAGCGGCGGGCAGGGAAACCCGTAAGGAACCCGAACCATTCCATCTTCTCCCGGCCCCAGCCCGGTAAAGACCTCCACACGCGCCTCGGAGCCTCTTTCCACCCACACCGTAAGCGTAGTGTCACAAGTAGCTTCTCCCACAGAAACGCCATTCACATACAGCCAGGCCGGATACTCCGGCAAACTGCGCATTACAACGGACAGCGTACAGGGACAGTCCCGGCGGTTTTCCTTCACGGCCATACAGGACATCAGCGAAAAGAGACTAACCAGAATAGAGACCAGGGACTTCCCTGCACACTCCGCTTTCATCATTTTCCGTAGTATTGAAATGCTTTCTCGATGGCCCTCTCCTGCATGGGATTCTGGCTCACCAGCTCATCCTTGAGGTCGTCCAAGCTGGTTACCTCGCTCTTAAGGCAGCGGTAAATCTGCCCGCGGGACATACCCCGCTCATACAGATAAGTAAAGATGTCGGGCTGGAACCAGAACCGGTTCCCGAAGGAGGAGATGGTTCCGCCATAGCGTTCCTTATAGAGGGATTCCTGCATAAAATAGCCCCACATCTCCCCTATCTCGCAGTAATTGGCGCCATCCTTGAAGCCGCTTCCGTAGGCCGTTCCTCCCTCCAGAATAAAGGACTTCACCACATATTTTATATAAGGGTCCCAAAACCCGTTCCCAGCCTTCACATAGTGGCTGGCGTGTGCCAACTCATGCACCACCGCCTTGTATATGGCGGCATAGTCCATTTCTTTTGTGCCGATGGTAATATCCGGCAGGAACACCTCGATGAGTTTGAGCCACAGCCCCAGATAGTCGCTCAGGACAGAGCCGTCCAAATAGGCTCCGTGGTGCAGCATGCTGGCGCTGGAAGACTTGAGACCGTTGAAAATCCAGATGCGGAGGTCGGCCGGGGGCGGTGCCACATCCAGGTCTTCCCGGGTGCAGCGCGAGTAGTAGTCGTAGGCGGCGTTATTGACCACGCTGCGGCGGAAAAGCGCGCCGTCATCGGCCTTCACATGATAGTCCATTCCCTCCGGGGACCCTTTCCCCAGGGTACTCACAGAAGCCGGAATAATAATCAGGTTAAAGCCAATGTTGAAGCCCTTCTCGTTCTTGAATACAATGCGGTAGCGCGGACGTCCGGAGAAAGACTTGCCCATTTTGTAGTAGCCGTCGCGGTCTGTATAGGTGGTGGCAATTTTCACAAAGATGTTACAGGCCACCATGACCCCGGCAACGCCAAAGGGCTTGCCCCCGCTAAACTGCGGGTCTTCGATGGTAATGCGCCCCTGCGGCGTTGCCGAGCCTCCTTTGGTAACCGACGGCTCCCACAGGGCCTCGTTTCCCGTAAGCCGGTACGCCTCCTGCTCCACCAGGGCCCAGTCCACACCGGCATCGGCCTTCGCCTCCGGCTGATGCTCGGAGAGGAAGCACTCGTCCAGGATTTCGCACTCCACTTCCTCCGGGAAGGCGAAATCCTTAGGCACCACGGCATACTGCCAGGTAATGGCGTCCTCCCCTACGGCGGGATCCTGATAATAATCTCCCTCCCGGGCAATACGGTAGTCCATGGGGTGATCCATGAGATAAAGTCCTTTATCCCTCAGGAGCTGAAGCTGTGCGTCGTCCTTGGGAAGGAAACGGACATAGTAGTCGGTAGCCGACAACTCAATGCGCCCGGCCTTGGTGGGATACACCTTGGTAAGGGCCTCCTGCATGTTGGCCACCGTGTAAGGATCTTCCAGCTTTTCTCCCAGCTGGATCATGTCGTGGTACACTTCTTCGCCGGGAAGGCGGGAAGACAGATCCTCCGGCCCGTCCATTTCCTGACAGGCCACAAGGATGAGAAGAGGGATTGCAAACAGTTTTCTCATAAGGCACTATTATTATTCCCTGCAAAGCTGAGAAAACTTATCCGTTTCACATGAATATGAAACGTTTAACTGCAAAATCGGCCTCTCGGTGCTATGAGAGGCCGATTTTTTGACGCGGCGAAACGGATAAATGCAGCAAAATCATTTTCAAAAGACGCAAAATCGGCCTCCCAGACACCCAGGAGGCCGATTATCCGTTTCAACTTTTGAGGTAAAAAAGTGCTAGAAATGCGTGACGGTGTTCTGCATCACTGCCGAAAGCAATTTGTTGGCCAGCGAGGAAACGCCAAAACGGAAGAGGTCCTTGTTGAGCCATTCCTTGCCCAGGACCGTCTTTACAATGGCCCAGTAGCATACGGCGTCCATGGCCGAGGAAACGCCGCCGGCGGGCTTGAAGCCCACTTTCTTACCGGTTGCCTCATAGAACTTCTTGATGCACTCACACATGATGTAAGCAGCCCGGGGAGTAGCATTCACCTTTACCTTGCCTGTAGAAGTCTTGATAAAGTCTGCGCCGTTTTCCATGGCCAGGAAAGAAGCATCGGCAATGGCCTGGGAAGACGGCAGGAGGCCGGTCTCCAGAATAACCTTGAGGATAACGCGGCGCCCCAGCTTGGCGGCGACGCGGTCGATGCACTCGCGGGAAGCTTTGATCTCGGCTCCGGCGGTATCGTAATCTCCCTCCAGGAAGCTGTTGAGAGCCAATACGATGTCAATTTCGTCTGCGCCGTTCTGGACAGCCAGCTCAATTTCTTTGAGCTTTACTTCCAGGAAACTCTGGGACGCCGGGAAGCAACCGGCCACGCAGGTTACATGCAAGTCTTTGGTGGAACGGGTGGCCGCCACCACAGACGCAAAGTTGGGATATACGCAGCAGGATGCCGGCAGCGGGAAGCCCGGGAAAGCAGTGGGAATGGCGTTTACCTTCTCCACCATGGTCTTCACGGAAGACGGCGTGTCACTGCCGGAGAGTGTGGTCTGATCCATAAGGCCAAAACAGGCCTTGTATACATCTTCGGAGGCAAGGCTCTCCAAATTGGCTGCAATCTGTTCCAAATTATGGGCCATCTGCTCTTCATTGGGAGTGTATCCGTATTTGATGGAAGTATTCATAGCGTTATCCTTTAATTTGTATTTTAAATCCTTCATTCAAAAGAGGTTGCACCATCGAGCGCATTTCCTCTACCGTATATTTCCTAAGGCCGGAGAGCGGGGTTTCGCGGTCTATGGTATACACCATAATCTCCCGGGGCTTTACTTTCCTTACTATGTTCATCCAGCCCTCTACCCAATCTTCCGTAGCCCAGGAAGAGCCCCGGAGAAACATGGTCTGAAGCACAAAACGGCCCTTGAACCGAAGCAAGTTCTCCACGACATCCTGCACATGGTACGTTCCCACGGGCCTGTTTACGAGTGCAGCCTGCGCGTCGGTGGGGGCATCCAGCTTGAGGATGGCATTGTCCACTTTCTTCAGGGCCTCAAAAACGCCGGGCTCACCGCAACGGGTAGCGTTGGACAGCACACTCACCAGGGCACGGGGATAAAACTTGTCCCGGAGTGCCAGGGTATCTTCAATGATCTGAGGGAACGCCGGATTGAGCGTAGGTTCTCCGTCTCCGGAGAAGGTAATGGAATCGATGGGCGTTCCGGCGGCTGCGCAGGCGGCAAGCTTGGTTTCAAGGGCCAAGTGAACATCCCGGGCCGATGGAAGCGTGGTGTCTCCCAGACCGTCCTTGTTCCAGCCGCACTCGCAGTACACGCAGTCAAAGTTACAAATTTTTCCTTTCTGCGGCAAAAGGTTAATGCCCAGGGAACTGCCCAGCCGACGGCTGAAGATGGGGCCGAATACGGTGTCTTCCCTTAGCATACGCGCACAGATTTATGATTAACGATTCTTACCACGCCGGGCTTTTTACCGGGTTCCAGCGTGCCCATAACGTCTTCTTTTCCCAGGAAACGCGCGCCGTTAAGGCAAGCCCAGGTGAGCAGTTCCTGCATGGGAACGTCAAACGCTTTCTGGAGACACTCCAGCTCTGCGAGCATATTGAGGTCATCGTTGGAAGACAGGGAATCGGTTCCCACACAGATGGGAATGCCGCTTTCCCGCATCACCGGAATGGGCGGCAGGGTATTATGGATGAACAGGTTGGAGAGCGGGCAGACAGCCAGGAAAGGCTGGGCCAGCACCTTGCGGGCGGCAGCGGCACCTTCGGGCGTAAGGCAACATTCGTGCACCAGCAGGACATGCCCGCCGATAGGCTGAGCCAGGCCGATGGCCTTCAGGCGCTCCAGGAAGTACTCCAGCGAACTGGTACCCGTCACGGGCGGCGTGGGAATGCCGTTCGCAACGCGGTTATCCCACATGGGGCCGCTTCCCTTTTTCATCATTTCCTCCTCTTCCTCCGATTCTTCGCTATGGAAAGAGACAAAACCATCTTCGAGACCGGCAGCCGATGATGCGCTAATCAGCTGGGGACTGGTCGTATAGCAGGAGTGCGGGGTGGGAGCTGCGTCAAGACCCAGGTCATGCGCTTTCTTCTGCAGCTCACGGGCACTCACCATCACGGCGCCACATTCCTCAGGGACGGCCCCGAAAACTTCCAGGAAACTGCGGGTATACATGGGATGCCCTGCCTTGACGGCAAAGGAATCGTCGCAATTGGAGATATCGGCCATCGCCTGCACGCCCTGCGCCCACATGCTGTCCATGGCTGCCTTCAGGGCCGACACTTTGTCTTCCGGGGAAGAGGTGTCCCGAAGGGCATTGATCTGGTCAATGAAACCGGCCATGCCGGTGCCCTTGCGGAAAAGTCCTTTCATGTAGGAGAGCTCTACATGGCAGTGGGCGTTCACGAAGCCCGGGCACAGGATGCCTTCATCCACGCTCTCCTCAGGCAGGCACACGCCCGTGCGGACAATGGTGCCGTCCTCCTCCACTTCCACAAAGGCGTGGCGGAGCGGCTCCCCGCTCAGGGTATATACATATTCTGCAGTGAATCTTTTCATAAGGTATCCCGGTAAAACCAGACGGAATCTGCATCAAAACGTACGTGGAGCGTGTCCACGGGGCGTGTGCGGGGACGGGGCAGCCGGGTGGTGTCCACCTTCTGGCGGTAAATGTCCATCAGGCGGCGTCTCCAGTTCTCGAGCTCCACTTCCTTTTCCACCACCTTAATCTCGCTTTCCAGCCTGTCGGCCACTTTCCCCATAATCTTCTCCATGCGGGCGGGATCCTGCAGGTAGTATTCTACGCTGTACAGGTAGTCATCCGTATTGTATCCGTAGGACTCGAAGATGCCTTCATAAACGAGGGACGTGTCGGCTTGGCGGCGAAGGGTGCCGTCGCTCTTGATTTGCTGGTCCTGAATGAAGATGTCGGCCATGATGCGCTCCATGTCGCTTCTCGGAATCTTGCGGGGGCCGCAGGAGGCAGCCACCGCAAGTACCAGGACTATATGGAGCCACTTGCGCATTAGCGGAGGATGGCTCCCAGTTCGTTCTTCAGGGACTCCAGCACGCGGTTCATGGTGTTCTCCACGTCCGCGTCCGTGAGCGTACGCTCCACGTCCTGCAGCACGAAGTTGAGGGCGTACTGTTTCTTGCCCAGGAGGATCTTCTCTCCACGGTAAACGTCGAAGAGGTTTATGCTCTTGATGAGTTTCTTGCCGGCGCGGAGGGCGCACTTGCGGACATCGGCATAGGAAACTTTCTCGTCCAGCAGGATGGCAAGGTCTCTGCGAACCTCGGGGAACTTGGGAAGTTCCTTGAAGGAGAACTTGTCACGCTTGATGAGGGAGAAGAGTACTTCCCAGTTGATCTCCGCGGCAAACACAGGCTGCTTCACGCCCATGCGCTTGCACAGGACGGGATTCATGGTGCCCAGGGTTGCGAGGAGCACGGGCTCCTTGCCGGGGAGGCTGTAGGTGATGCCTTCGCTGAAGAGATCTGCGGGTGCGCTGCCCAGGATGAGGGTATTTACGTCAATGCGATAACGGGCCATGAGGGCCTCCACGTAGCCCTTGAGCTGGAAGAAGCTGGACTTGGCGGCGGGGGTACGCCACACTTTGTCGGGGGTTCCGCTCAGGAACAGGGAGAAGCAGCGGTGCTCCTCGTAGCCTTCCAGGGTTTCTCCGGACTTGCCGGGGAGGCGGCGGTACACGGAGCCGTACTCAAAGAACCGGAGGGAAGTTGCCTGCCGGTTGAGGTTGTAGGCCACGACCTCCAGGCCGCTCAGAAGCAGGGTCTGGCGCATGACGTTGAGGTCGCTGGAAAGCGGGTTCACGATGTGCACGCAGGCCTCCACCGGGTAGGTTTCCAGCTGGGTATAATAGTCTTCCTTGGTGAGTGAATTGTTCATGGTTTCCACAAAGCCGTTGGCGGCCAGCCAGTTGGAGATGGCGTTGCGGGTGGCTTCGGGGTCCGGCTGCTGGGAAGGATTCACGCTCATGCGCAGGTTCTGCGGCAGCTCAATGTTGTTGTAGCCGTACACGCGCAGGATTTCCTCCACCACGTCGCACTCGCGGGTCACGTCCACCATGTAGGTAGGGGCGGCCACGAGGGCGCCTTCGGCTGTCTTTTCAATGAACTGGTAATTGAGGGCCTCGAGGATTTTCTCGATGGTCTTTACTCCGATTTCCTTGCCGATGAAGTGCTGGATGCGCTTGTAGTCCAGCTGGATGCGGGCGCGGCCGATTTTCTCCGGATACACCTCGCGCACCTTGCCGATGACCTTGCCGCCGGCTGTCTCCAGGATAAGGAGGGCGGCACGCTTGGCGGCGTAGAGGGCGGCCTCGGGGTCTGCTCCGCGCTCGAAGCGGAAACTGGCGTCGGTGGAGAGCGTCTGGCTTTTGGCGGTCTTGCGGATGCTCACGGGGTCGAAGTAAGCACCCTCGATGAAGACATCTACGGTGCTGTCGGTTACGCCGGAATCCTCACCGCCGAACACACCGGCGATGCACATGGGGCCTTCGGCATCGGCAATCACCATATCGCAGGCGGCGAGCTTGCGCTCCATGCCGTCGAGGGTCTTGATAACCTCGCCTTCTGCGGCACGGCGCACGATGACCTTCCCGCCCTTAATCTTGGCGGCGTCGAAGGTGTGAAGGGGCTGGCCGGTCTCGAAGAGCACGAAGTTGGAGATGTCCACCACGTTGTTGATGGGCTTGAGGCCGATGGAAAGGAGGCGCTCCTGCAGCCACTCGGGGCTGGGGGCCACCTTCACGCCCTTCACGGTAATGCCGCAGTAGCGGGGAGCTCCCTTGGAATCCAGGACCTCCACGGGCATGGACTCGCCTTCACCTTCCCGGAAAGCGTCCACGGAGGGCAGGGTGAGTTCGCAGGGGATGTCGCGGCTCTTGAGGTAGCCATAAAGGTCACGGGCAACGCCAATGTGGGAAGCCGCGTCAATGCGGTTGGCGGTAATCTCATATTCGATGACGGCCTCGTCCTTCAGCTGCAGGTATTCCTTGGCAGGCGTGCCGATGACGGCATCCTCGGGGAGGACCATGATGCCCTCGTGGCTGGCGCCGATGCCAAGTTCGTCCTCGGCGCAGATCATGCCGAAGCTCTCAACGCCGCGAATCTTGGATTTCTTGATCTTGAAGTCTCCGGGCAGAACCGTGCCGATACGGGCAAAGAGGACCTTCTGGCCAGCGGCCACGTTGGGAGCACCGCAGACCACTGTCACGGGCTGCTCCGGGGAGCCGTCGTTCACGGTGGTGATGTGCAGGTGATCGCTGTCGGGATGGGGCTCGCAGGTGAGGACCTGCGCCACCACAACGCCTTTGAGGCCACCGGGAATGACTTCCTGCATTTCCACGGAGTCCACTTCAATACCGATGGAAGTCATGGCCTCCGCCACCTGCTCGGGGCTGAGGTCACACTTCAAGTAGTCCTTAAGCCAATTGTAACTTAACTTCATTGTATGTCTTCGAGTTTAAATAAATCTTCTACAAATTCCTTTTTGTCAAAGACCTTGAGGTCTTCTACGCCTTCGCCAATTCCCAGGAATTTGATGGGAAACTTGAACTGGTCCACGATGCCTACGACCACGCCGCCCTTGGCGCTGCCGTCCAGTTTGGTAACGGCGAGGGCCGTGACGTCCGTGGCGCGGGAGAATTCCTTTGCCTGGATGAAAGCGTTCTGGCCGGTGGAGCCGTCCAGTACCAGGAGAACCTCGTGGGGGCCGTCCGGAACTACGCGCTTAACGACATTGCGGATTTTGGTGAGCTCGTTCATGAGGTCCACACGGTTGTGGAGACGGCCGGCGGTGTCGATGAGGACGACATCGGCCCCCTTGGCAACAGCGCTCCTCACGGTGTCGAAGGCGACGGCGGCGGGGTCTGCGCCCATGGGTTGCTTTACGATATCGGCCCCGGTACGCTCTGCCCAGATGGTGAGCTGGTCCACCGCGGCGGCGCGGAAGGTATCGGCCGCTCCCACCACCACTTTCTTACCCTGCTTTGCGAGCATGGCGGCCAGCTTGCCGATGGTGGTGGTCTTGCCCACGCCGTTGACGCCGACAACCAGCATCACGTAGGGTTTCTTCGTGAAATCAAAGGGAACGACGGGCGCATCGTCGCCCATGAGGCCCGCAATTTCGTCGCGGATGATGGCGGTAAGCTCCTCCATGTCCACGTACTTGTCCTTTTCCACGCGGTCCTCGATGTTCTCGATGACCTTAAGGGTGGTGTCTACGCCCATGTCGGAAGAAAGGAGAGCTTCTTCCAGCGCATCCAGCACGCTGTCGTCTACGCGGGACTTGCCGGTGATGGCCCGTCCCAGCTTCTGGAAGAAGTTCAAATTGGTTTTCTTAACGCCTTTGTCGAATATTCCCATAGACTGCAAAGTTACTAATTTTGCCATCATTATACAATAAAAAAACCACCCCAAAATAGATTGGGATGGTTTAGAACTGCGCTCGAAGAGCGCCCGGCCGGAGGCCGCGGGGGATAATAGGGGGCAGAGCCCCCTCAAATCGATGGATTCTTCGCTATTTCTTAGCGAAGAATTCTTTTTCCTTGCCTTCTTCAACGAGCTGCTCCACGAAAACGTAGGCGCCGGTCTTGGGGCTCTTTTCCATACGGATAACCTTCACCATGTGCTTGGCACCAGCCTTAGCATCGAAGGTTGCAACTGCTTTCTTTGCCATAGTTCAAATACTTTATTTAATCTCACGGTGGAGGGTTACTTTCTTGAGGTACGGGTTGTACTTCATGCGCTCAAGACGGTCGGGGGTGTTCTTCTTGTTCTTGGTGGTGATGTAACGGGACATACCGGGAACACCGCTGGCCTTCTGTTCCGTGCACTCCAGGATGACCTGCACCCTGTTACCTTTAGCTTTCTTTGCCATAATTCTTTAGGTTTAAAGGGTTAAACAAGGCTGACGTATCCTTTCTCCTGGGCGGCCTTGAGAGTAGCGTCGAGACCATTTTTCTCGATGATACGCATACCCTTGGTGGTCACTTTCAGGGTGACGAAACGCTGTTCGGCCTCGGACCAGAACTTCTTGGTCTTGAGGTTGAGGGAGAAGTCGCGCTTGGTGCGCAGCTTGGAATGGGCAACGTTATTGCCGATCATTCTCTTCCTACCGGTTATCTGACAAACCTTAGACATAATATTTTACTTTTTTAATTGTTACTTTTTTGGGGTGGTTACAGGATCTTGAGGAACCGTTTCCACCGGATGCTTCCCGGGAAACTCCTGTTGGAGTCTGTTGAAAGCCAGATGATGGAGGGTTTTCCGACAATGTGGTCTTCCGGAACGAATCCCCAGTAGCGGGAATCGAGGGAGTTATGCCGGTTGTCACCCATCATGAAGTAGTAATCTTGCTTGAACGTGTACGTATTGGCCGGTTGCCCGTTAATGAGGATTTCCTCATTGCGAAGCTCGAGGGTATTGTGCTCGTAGTCCCGGATGATGCGCTCGTAAAGCGGCAGGTTGTCCGGAGTAAGGTCTACGGTGACACCCTTTTCAGGGATCCAGAGCGGGCCAAAGTAGTCGCAGGTCCAGCGGGTTTTCCCGGTGAAGGGGAAAATGCCGGTGTCCTGGCCCGTGGAGGGGAACTGCTCCAGGTTGAGCGTTACATCCACCACACTGGGAAGCGCTACCACCTTTTCGATCATTTCTTCCGTGAGCGGCATCATGGGATAGCCGGGGAGACGGGAGTCGAAATAGAGTTCGGAAAGGTTGAGGCCCAGCTGCTCCAGCTTGAGCTGGTTGATGCGGGAACCGGTTGTAATTACCTGATAAGTGAGCTGACGTCCGGGATAGTCGGGTTCCTTTTCTCCGTTCACCCATACGAGTCCTCCCTTCACTACCAGCGTGTCACCGGCTACGGCGACGCAGCGCTTGACGTAGTGGTCCTTTTTGTCGGCGGGACGGACAATGACGGGGCCGAACTGGGCGATGGTCTTTTCCCGGCCATAGGTGCGGACCCAGGCGTAGTAGTCGTCGGCGGGACGACGGGTAAGGACCGTATCGCCGTTGGGGAATCCGAAGACCACGATGTCTCCCCTTTGAACCTTGCCGAAACCCTTCAGACGACGGTACTTGTTCTGGATGAGCGTGGAATACGACTCATGGCCGAAAGCACGGTTGTGCGTGAAAGGGATGGTGAGGGGCGTCTGGGGGACGCGCGGTCCGTAGGCCAGCTTGGATACGAAGAGATGGTCTCCCGTATACAGGGTGCTCTCCATGGACGAGGAAGGAATCTTGAAGGCCTGGAAGAAGAACATATTGATGAACGTGACCACGACCACGGCGAAGATGATGGCATCCAGCCAGTCCAGCCATACGTTGTGCTTCTCCCCGGGGGCATACTCCTTTTTCCAGAAGAGCCATTTCACCTTCTTCGTCACAATGAGGTCGAAGATGATCCCGAGACCCAGGAGCCACCAATAGTTTCCGAGCCAGATCACCCAAGCCGTGTAAAGCAGGGACCAGAGGCCCAGCTTAAACCACTTGTTTTGGATGATTTCCTTCCAGCTCACAGGCAGTAACTACTTTACGGATTTCACGATAGCCTCAAAAGCCTGAGGGTTGTTCATAGCGAGATCGGCCAGAACTTTGCGGTTGAGACCGATGTTCTGCTTGGCAAGACGTCCCATGAGCTGGGAGTAGGTGAGGCCGTACTGACGGGCGGCAGCGTTGATACGCTGGATCCAGAGGGAACGGAACTCACGCTTCTTGGCCTTGCGGTCGCGGTAGGCGTAGGTGAGACCTTTTTCGTAGGTGTTCTTTGCGACTGTCCACACATTCTTGCGGGACAGGAAGTTGCCGCGGGTTCTGGAGAGAATCTTCTTGCGGCGAGCCCTGGAGGCTACAGAATTAACTGATCTAGGCATTTTTTAATTCATTTTTGGAGGCAGTGGCGGTTTTTGGGGCCAGCACTTTAGACTGCGTTCCAGTTAAACAATAAGAGTTACAGGACCAGGAGTTCCTTTACGCGTGCGATGTCCACTTTCTCCAGGACGGCGAAGTGATCCAGGTTGCGTTTCTGTTTCTTGGTCTTCTTGGTGAGGATGTGGCTGTGATAAGCGTGCTTCCTCTTGATCTTTCCCGATCCGGTAAGCGTAAAGCGCTTTTTGGCACCGGAGTTGGTTTTAAGCTTTGCCATTGTGTTAAACAATTATTAATTATACATAATAAGGATTACACCTTACTTTTTCTTCACCGGAGCGATCATCATGCTCATGCGCTTGCCTTCCAGAACCGGCATGTTCTCTGCGCGGCCAAATTCTTCCAGCTCCACGGCAAAACGGAGAAGCTGCTTCTCTCCCTGCTGGGCGAACTGGATGGAGCGTCCGCGGAAGAAGATGGAGGCTTTCACCTTGGAACCTTCCTGGAGGAACTCCTGGGCATGCTTGAGCTTGAACTGGAAATCATGTTCGTCGGTGTTGGGCCCGAAGCGGATTTCCTTGATGACAATCTTCGCAGCGTTGGCTTTCATCTCCTTGGCGCGCTTGCGCTGCTGATAGAGATACTTCTGGTAATCCAGAATCTTGCACACAGGCGGTTCTGCCTTGGCGCTGATTTCCACCAGATCCAGCTCAAGTTCCTCGGCCAGGGCCAGGGCCTTGCTGAAGGGATAGACTCCCTGCTCGGGGATGTTGTCCCCTACCAGGCGCACCTCGGAGGCGGTAATTTCACGGTTAATCCGAAGGGCGTTCTCGTCCTTCTGACTGGCCTGAGCCTGCACGGGCTTCTTTTTGAGGCCCGAAGGTCTCGGTTTAAAAGGCGTTGCGATAGTTTTGCTCCTTTAAAATGTTAAACTTACTGGGCCAGTTCTTCTGCCACAGCGGCGCGGACATAATCCACAAACTGAGGCACGCTCATGGAACCCTGGTCCACGGCTCCACGGCGTACAGACACGGTTTCATCGGCCTGTTCTTTCTCGCCGACAATCACCAGAAGCGGAACGCGCATAAGGGATGTCTCACGGATTCTCTTACCCAGCGTCTCGTTTCTGTCGTCTACAGAAGCGCGAATTTCGGAATTATTTAGCAGATTTACAACTTTTTTCGCATAATCTGCATATTTTTCGCTCACAGGCAGCACTTTAACCTGGTCGGGGTGCAGCCAGAGCGGCAGGTGACCGGCGGTGTGCTCGAGGAGCACGGCGACGAATCTTTCCAGCGAGCCGAAGGGTGCGCGGTGAATCATGACCGGGCGCTTGCGGCTGCCGTCGCTGTCCACATATTCCAGTTCAAAGCGCTCCGGAAGGTTGTAGTCTACCTGGATGGTACCCAGCTGCCAGCTGCGGCCGATGGCATCCTTCACCATGAAGTCCAGCTTGGGGCCGTAGAAGGCAGCCTCGCCGGTTTCCACTACATAGGGAAGACCCTTCTTCTTGGCGGCATCGATGATGCCCTGCTCGGCCTTTTTCCAGTTTTCCTCGGAGCCGATGTACTTGGAAGGGTTCTTGGGGTCCCGCAGGGATACCTGGGCGGTGAACTTATCGAACTTGAGGGTCTTGAAGACGTAAAGGATGAGGTCGATCACCTTCTCGAATTCCTCCTGGAGCTGGTCCTGGCGGCAGAACAGGTGGGCGTCGTCCTGGGTGAAGCAGCGCACACGGGTGAGGCCGTGGAGCTCACCGCTCTGCTCGTAGCGGTATACGGTGCCGAACTCTGCGAAGCGCAGGGGGAGGTCACGGTAGGAGCGGGGGGCGCTGCGGAAAATCTCGCAGTGGTGCGGGCAGTTCATGGGTTTGAGGAGGTACTCCTCGCCTTCCTGCGGGGTGTGGATGGGCTGGAAGGAGTCCTTTCCATATTTGGCATAGTGACCGGAAGTCACGTAAAGGTCTTTTGCGCCGATGTGGGGAGTAACCACGGGAAGGTAGCCGTACTCGGCCTGCTTCTTGGCAAGGAATGCCTGCAGGGTGTTGCGCAGGGCGGCACCGCGGGGCAGCCACAGGGGCAGACCGGCACCCACGCGCTGGGAGAAGGTGAAGAGTTCCATCTCCTTGCCAATCTTGCGGTGGTCTCTTTTCTTGGCCTCTTCGAGTACCACCAGGTACTCATCGAGCATGCTCTTCTTGGGGAAGGTGATACCGTAGATACGGGTGAGTTGGTTGCGGGTTTCGTCTCCTCTCCAGTAGGCACCGGCCAGGGAGAGCACCTTCACGGCCTTGATGACCTCGGTGTTTTTCAGGTGCGGTCCGCGGCAAAGGTCCGTGAACTGGCCGTTGGTGTAATAGGTGATGGTACCGTCTTCGAGCTCGGAGATGAGCTCCTGCTTGTACTGGTCTCCTTTTTCGGTGAAGTATTTGAGGGCATCGGCCTTGGAAACCTCAATGCGCTTGAAATCCTGCTTCTGACGGGCGAATTCCAGCATTTTATCTTCGATGGCCTTGAAATCGGCATCCGTGAGGGTGCGGCCATTCATGTCAACATCATAATAGAAGCCGTTCTCGATAGCCGGGCCGATACCGAACTTCACACCGGGGAACAGGGCTTCAAGGGCCTCTGCCATGAGGTGGGAAGAGCTGTGCCAGAACACTTTCTTGGCTTCATCGTCCTCCCACTTGAGGAGGCGGATTTCCACGTCCTCGTTGATGGGACGGGTAAGGTCGATGGTGGTTCCTTTGGAAGTCTCGGGTTCGGTGGGGCGCTTGATATTAACTGCCAGGATTTGCTCAGCTAAACGAGGGCTGATGCTCATCGCAATGTCATAACCGCTTACGCCAGCCTCATACTGCCGTACGCTTCCGTCGGGGAACTTAATGTTAATCATAATCTTTTCTTGAGTTTATTACTTACAATGTCTTTCACTCGCTATTTTGTGAATAGCCCACAAAGATACGAATATTTATTGGAATTAGATTCTTCGCAGCGCTCAGAATGACAAAAAAAGGATGACAACACTGTCATCCTGAGGAGCGTAGCGACGAAGGAACTACAGCCGCTCTTTAATCTGGTAGTTGTTGCGCCCTTCGGCGCTGCGGGAAATGAGCTCTCCCACAAAGCCCGAAAGGAAGAACATGGCGCCCAGGACTACAGCCAGAAGGGCCAGGTAGAACAGGGGCTGGTCTGTCACGGCCCGGTAGGGAAGGCCGTGGGCCTGGTGATAGAGTTTGGCGGCGATGACCCAGATGGTCATGACAAAGCCGATGAGGAACATCAGGATGCCGCTGGCACCGAAAAAATGCATGGGTTTTCCCCCGAAACGGGAGAGGAACCACAGGCTCATGAGGTCCAGGAAGCCGTTGACAAAGCGGTTCATGCCAAACTTGGACACGCCGAACTTGCGTTTCTGGTGATGCACGGGCTTCTCTCCAATTTTGGAGAAGCCAGCGTTCTTGGCAAGATACGGAATGTAACGATGCATTTCTCCGTATACCTCTATATTCTTGACCACCTCCCTGCGGTATGCCTTGATGCCGCAGTTCATGTCATGCAGATGGATGCCGGTAACCTTGCGGGCCGCCCAGTTATAGAGTTTGGACGGAAGGTTCTTGGTGAGGGCGTTGTCCTTGCGATGCTGCTTCCAGCCGCTCACGAGGTCGTAGCCTTCTTCCCGGATCATGCGTACCATCTCGGGGATTTCCTCCGGGGAGTCCTGCAGGTCCGCGTCCATGGTGACCACAATGTCGCCCTGGGCTGCGGCGAAGCCCTCATACAGGGCGGCCGATTTGCCGTAGTTGCGGCGGAAGCGGATGGCGTGTACGTTTTCATCGGCCATCTTGGAAATGACGTCCCATGACCCATCGGTGGAGCCATCGTCCACGAAGATGAGTTCATAAGTAAAGTCCTTGAGGGAACGGTCTATCCAGGCTTTGAGCTCCGGCAGGCTTTCGGCCTCGTTGAAAAGGGGGATAATGATGGAAAGGTCCATAGTTTATTGGTCGTCGGGGGTGTCGCTTTCCTTCGGAGGGAAAGGACCGCCAAAAAGTTTCTGGAGAAAGATATAACGGGACATGATGGAAGCAAGCACCGTTCCGTACAGGAAACAGTAGATCCACTGGGAGAAGAATGTGATGATGGGCAAATTGTCCATCATACTCTCCAACTCGCTGCGGCCCGACGTCCCCATGGGTATGGCCTGCACCATCTGGTCTATGAGCTCGTTCATCTGGGCCTCAGGCATTTTCATTATGAAAAGGGCCTGGGCCGATGCCAGAAGAAGGCCGCTGAGAAGGGCCGCCCTTCTCCCCAACTTGTAAGTGTCTACAATCTTGACGTCCTCGTAACGGCGGCGAAGGGAGAGCATCAGGTCCTTCATAAGGAGGATGCACCCGAAGAACTCCACCACCCAGAGCAGGATGGAGGCCGCCGTAATGAGGAACGTGTTGCCGGAGCCGGCAGCGAGTTCCCTGAGCACGAGGCACCCAACAGACACCCCGCCCAGGAACGCACCAGCCTTGGCGGCTTCGTTCCAGAGTGTGCTATTATCCAGACGTCGCTTCATAGACTACAAAGGTAAGAAAAAGATTTGTTCATTCCCATAGTGGAGGCTCGGATGTAAAGCACACCATACGAGCACATGGAGATGCGCAAAAAGGGCCGAAATTGCGCATCCAGAAATGCTACAGCACGTGGAGATGCGCAAAAAGGAGCAAT
>CAMODD010000003.1:0-81275 GCA_946611215.1 uncultured Bacteroidales bacterium
CTCCGGGTACTAAGATGTTTCAGTTCCCCGGGTTCGCCCACTCTCACGAGTGTACATGGTCTTCAACCATGTGGGTTGCCCCATTCAGAGATGCTCGGATCAAAACCTGTTTGCAGTTCCCCGAGCCTTTTCGCAGCTTACCACGTCTTTCATCGCCTCTGGATAGCCTAGGCATCCTCCGTTCGCTCTTCGTTCCTTTCTCTTGTACGCTTCCAGGCCCGTGAGGCCCTTCCGCGTGTGAATCACGAATATTTCTATTCGTTTGCTCTTGCCTATTGAAATTGTAGTCCACAATCTTTTACGAAAATTTCCGTATAAGTTTACAGACTAAATTCTATCTTTTGCTTTACCTCTAATCTATTCTCTCAGTATTGTCAATGAACTACCCCGTTTCGAACGGGACTGCAAAGGTAGTAACTTTTTTTCTCCTGACAAATTTTTTTTAACTTTTTTTGAAAATATTTTTTTCGTAGCTTTGTGATGCCATATATAATAGGAGATAACGTATACAAAAAATAACTTCCTTACATGAAAAAACTTTTTTCCATCCTTCTTATGGCTGCCATCTGCCTCCCGGCAGCCGCACAGGAAAAACAGAAAGGCGAAATCGTTAAAAAAGGTATCAACTTCGGCCCCCTCCCGGCTGTCGGCTATTCCTCAGACCTGGGTTGGCACTACGGCGCCCTCACCGATATTTACTGGTACGGAGACGGCACCGTCTATCCGGACTATGTCTGGAAGGCCAACGTGGAGGCCTCCTGGTATTCCAAGGGCAATTCCGTGTACCACGCTTTCTTCGACAGCAAGTACCTCATCCCCGGCATCCGCGTATCGGCAGACCTTACTTACCTGGGCAACAAAACCAGCAACTTCTATGGCTTCAACGGCGCCGCCGCCCGCTACCTCAAGGATATGGACAAGATCGTAGACGGCCAGGGCCTGTACCTGATGCGCCGCGATAACTTCCGCGTGGAACTCACCGCCCAGGGCAAGATTGGAGAAAGCCACTGGGGCTGGGTGGGCGGTATCGCCTATAATATGTATAAGGTAGGACACGCCGAGAACAGGAGCCTGGACCCGGACCGCACCCTTGACAGGTCCCTCTACGACATTTACGTAGAGAACGACGTCATCCCGGCACAGGAAGCAGGCGGCGGCTCCCACCTGGAGTTCAAGGCCGGCGTTGTCTTTGACACCCGCGACCACGAGAACAATCCCAGCAAGGGCTCCAACCTGGAACTCTTCGTATACGGCTCGCCCGACATCCTCAACGGAAACCGAAACGGCTACCGCAACGACTACCTCAAACTGGCCGTCCACTACAAGCAGTTCTTCACCCTGGTGCCGGACCATCTGGTCTTCGGCGGTCACGTAGCCTACCAGGGCCTCATCGCCGGTAATTCCCCGTTCTACACCCTGCAAACCATTATGCCCATCAACCGCAAGAATATCATCACCGACGGCCTGGGCACCACCAACACCATCCGCGGTACTGTCATCAACCGCTTCCTGGGCAACGGCTATGTATGGGGCAACTTCGAACTGCGCTGGAGCTTCGCCCGCTTCAAACTCTTTAACCAGAACTTCATCCTGGCCACCAATCCGTTCTTCGACCTGGGTATGGTGGTCCAGCCCTACCGTCTGGAACAATTAAAGAAACTGGCCGAGAGCAATGACGTCCTGGCCTCCAAGATGTACACCGGCCAGAACGAAAAACTGCATATGAGCGCCGGTGCCGGCATGCACATCATTATGAACCAGAACTTCAACATCAACTTCGAGTTCGGCAAGTGCTTCGACAAAAACGACGGCGAAGGCTTGGGCATCAACATCGGCCTAAACTACATCTTCTAATATGAAAAAGCTTCTCTATCTGGGTCTGGTGGCCCTTTCTCTCAGCAGCTGCGTAGCCGGCCGCTTCATGGCCCACTACGCCCTCACGCCCACCCCGCACGGGGTGGACGACATCGAACGCACGCGCCATAAGGCCGATTCCCTGCTGCCCGGCAGCACGGCCTGGTACGACAACCTCAAGGCCCAGGGCATCCTCAAGGACGAATGGATTACCGGCGAGGACGGTTACAAGCTGCACGCCTGCTACGCCCCCGCAGCCAACCCGGCCGAGGCACAGGGAACCGCCATCGTGGTGCACGGCTACACGGACAACCACTTCGTATTCCTCTACCTCGTGCGCATGTACCGGGATATCTTCAACTACAATGTGCTGTTCCCCGACCTTCAGTACCACGGTTACTCTGAGGGAGACGAGGTTCAGATGGGATGGAAAGACCGCCTGGACGTACTCAAATGGATTGAGGTGGCCCACGAGAAGTTCAATGACAACTTCATGGTGCTGCACGGCGTATCCATGGGTGCCGCAACGGTAATGATGACAAGCGGTGAACCCCTGCCGGAATACGTGAAGTGTTTTGTGGAAGACTGCGGATACAGCTCGGTGCGAAACCAGTTCAGGAAAAACCTGAAGGACATGAGTCCGCTGCTTCCCACTGCCATCCTCACCAGCGCCAGCATCGTCGCGGGCAAGGAATTCGGCTGGCGTTTCGAGGACGCAGACTGCATGAAGCAGCTGGCAAAAAGCACGCTTCCCATGCTGTTCATCCACGGAGATGCCGACGACTTCGTTCCCTTCGGCCATCTGCAGCAGAACTACGACGCCAAGAAGAAAGGCTACAAGGAAATGTATGTGTGCCACGGCGCCGTGCATGCCAACTCTTACCAGAAAGATCCCGAAACCTACATCTTCAAGGTGTCCAATTTCCTTAAGACTGTCAAGAACATGATCCAACTCGGTTCCTATCCGGACGGGGAGGCATGTGGTTATATCGTAAAATAACATGAGCGCAAATTACATTCTGGCCCTGGACCAGGGGACCAGCTCTTCCCGGGCCATTGTCTTCGACCACGAGGGCAACATCTGCTCCGTGGCCCAGATGGAATTCACCCAGCACTTCCCGCAGCCGGGATGGGTGGAGCACAATCCCATGGAAATCTGGTCGTCGGAGGCGGCCGTCATTGCCGAGGCCATCTCAAAGATTGGCATTAACGGCAAGGACATCGCGGCCATCGGCATTACCAACCAGCGGGAAACCACCATCGTGTGGGACGCCGAAACGGGCGTTCCCGTGTATAACGCCATCGTGTGGCAGGACCGCCGCACATCGGCCTTCTGCGACGAGCTCAAGGCCCGCGGGCTAGTGGAAAAGATCCGCGAGAAGACGGGCCTTATCATTGACGCGTATTTTTCCGGCACCAAGATCAAATGGATCCTGGACAACGTTCCGGGCGCCCGCGAAAAAGCCCGGGCCGGAAAGCTGCGCTTCGGTACGGTAGACAGCTGGCTGGTATGGCAGCTCACGCGCGGGGAAGTCCACATTACGGACGTTTCCAATGCTTCCCGCACCATGCTGTTCAACATCAACACGTTGGAATGGGACCAGGAACTCCTGGAACTTCTGGACATTCCGGTTTCCATGATGCCCACCGTGAAATCTTCTTCGGAAGTGTACGGTCACACCAAGACCACCATCTTTGCACACGAGGTTCCCATCGCCGGTATAGCCGGAGACCAGCAGGCGGCCCTCTTCGGCCAGATGTGCACCCAGCCCGGCAGCGTAAAGAACACCTACGGCACCGGCTGCTTCCTCCTGATGAACACCGGCACCAAGCCCATCCTTTCGAAGAACAACCTCCTCACCACCGTGGCGTGGAAGATTGGCAATACTGTCAACTATGCCCTGGAAGGCTCCATCTTCGTAGGCGGCTCGGTGGTCCAGTGGCTGCGGGACGGCCTGGGCATTATCCGGTCATCGGCCGATATTGAAGCCCTCGCGGCCAGCGTGCCCGACAACGGCGGCGTCTACTTTGTGCCGGCCCTCACCGGCATGGGCGCCCCCTACTGGGACCAATATGCGCACGGCGTCATCTGCGGCATCACCCGCGGAACCACATCGGCCCACATTGCCCGCGCGGCACTGGAAGGCATCGCTTTCCAGACCATGGACATTGTGCAGGCCATGGAAAAGGACGCCGGCGTAAAGCTGTCGGAGCTCAAGGTAGACGGCGGCGCCTCCCGCAACAACCTCATGATGCAGTTCCAGGCCGATATTCTGGACACTGCCGTCATCCGCCCGGAAATCACCGAAACCACCGCCATGGGTGCCTGCTACCTGGCCGGCCTTGCCGTGGGATTCTGGAGTTCCCTGGACGAAATCAAGAAACAGTGGAAGGCCGAGCGCACATTCACGCCGTCCGGCGCTTCCGTGGAAGCCGTCAAAAGCGGCTGGGCCGATGCAATTAAAAGAACAATACAATGAACCCTTACGTATTCGAATTTCTGGGCACCCTGATCCTGGTGCTCTTCGGCGACGGTGTATGCGCCGCCTGCTCTCTGAACAAATCCAAGGCGCAGGGCGCCGGCTGGGTAGTCATTTCCCTGGCCTGGGGCCTCGCCGTAATGATGGGCGTACTCGTTGCCGGCCCCGTATCGGGCGCCCACCTCAACCCGGCCGTAACGCTGGGCCTTGCCATTGCCGGCAAGTTCGCCTGGACACAGGTGTGCGGCTACATCGTGGCCCAGATGCTGGGCGGCTTTGTGGGCGCCGTGCTGGTATACGTATTCTATAAAGACCACTACAAGGCCACGGCAGACCAGCCCGACACCATGCTGGGCACCTTCTGCACCATGCCTGCCATCTGGAATCCCTGGCGCAACTTCCTGAGCGAGTTCATCGCCACCTGCGTCCTCGTATTCCTCATCCTGGCCCTGGGTACGCAGGGTAACGCCTTCCAGGTAGGGCCCGTATCGGCCCAGACCGGAGCCCTGGGCGCCTGGCCCGTCACCTGCGCCATCATGGCCCTCGGCATGTCCCTCGGCGGCACCACCGGCTATGCCATGAACCCCGCCCGCGACCTAAGCCCGCGCTGCGCCCACGCCGTGCTTCCCATCGAAGGCAAGCGGGACAGCGGCTGGTCCTACAGCTGGGTCCCCGTCGCCGGCCCCATGCTGGGTGCCTGCCTCGCCGCCGGCCTCTTCCTGCTGGTTTTCTAGCTGAGGCATAACTCGCTGCGGCTGAGCTATTTACGAATTGTCGGGTGCACCGCGCGGTGCACCCGACATTCTATACTCGCCTGAAGCTCAGGCAATTACGCATTAGCACTATTTGCTCTCTTCCTTGAGGGTGAGGCCCATGAAGAACATGGAGAGGAGGCAGGCGGCGACAAGGAGCAGGAAGGTCCAGCTCCAGCCAAAGGTTTGAGCCACCCAGCCGATGACCGTGTTAGCCAGGATGAAGGTGCCGAGGAAATAGCCGAAGAAGCCGGTGAGGCCGGCGGCGGTGCCGGCAGCGTTCTTGGGAGCCAGATCCAGGGCCTGTACGCCGATGAGCATCACGGGGCCGTAGATGAAGAAGCCGATGCCGATAAGGCAGATGATGACCATGGTAAGGTTGTCGATAAACTGCCAGTAAAGCACGATGAACACCAGCACCAGTCCCATGAAGAGGATGGTAGGAAGGGCGCGCTTGCCCTTGAACAGTTTGTCGGAGAGCCAGCCGCAGAGGAGCGTGCCGGGAATGGCGGCGAACTCGTAGGCGAAGTAGGCCCAGCCGGCGCTCTTGAGGTCAATGCCCTTTTCCGTGAGGATGGTGGGCGCCCAGTCCAGGCAGCCGTAACGCACCATGTACACAAAGGCGTTGGACAGGGCGATGAACCACAGGAACTTGTTGTTGAGCACATACTGGAAGAAGATTTCACGGGTGGTGAGGGTCTTCTCTTGCTTTTCGGAGTAGTTCTTGGGGTAGTCGTTGCGCCAGGCCTCAACCGAAGGAAGGCCGCAGGACTGGGGCGTATCGCGCAGCAGGACATAGGCCAGAAGGGCAATCAGAAGGGCGACGGCCGCCGGAAATGCAAATGTGCCGATGAGGAAGTACAGCTCTGTATGCGAACCATAGAACCAGCTGCCGAACCACACGGCGCCGTATGTAGCCATGGGGCCCACCAGGGCACCGCCCACATTGTGCGCGCAGTTCCAGATGCTCATCATGGTGCCGCGCTCGCTCACGGAGAACCAGTGCGTCATGACGCGGCCGCAGGGAGGCCAGCCCATACCGTTAAACCAGCCCACCAGGCAGTTGAGAACGCCCATCACCAGGATGGCCAGCGCCTTGTGGTCGGCCCCGATAAACTGGATGGGCACAATCATGAAGCACATGGAAATGGCCGTAAGGATAAGGCCCAGCGGCAGGAAGGCGCGGGCATTGGAGCGGTCGCTCACACTTCCCATGAGGAACTTGGACAGGGCATAGGCTGCAGCATTGAGGCCCAGCACAAAGCCCAGTTCGGTCTTGGCAAAACCCAGGGCCGCCATGGCCGGAATGGCCATGGAAAGGTTCTTGCGAACCAGATAGAAACCGGCATAGCCGATGAAAGCGCCCACAAATACCTGCAGACGCAAGCGCTTGTACTTGGCATCGGCCTCCGGGCCGGTCTGAGCCGGAAGGTAGGCCGGCTGCTGAAGGAATTTTAACATGGTTATTATGATTCTATTGCTTCCGCTAAGATGGAGATGGGGTTCATGACAGTGTAGCCGGTGCTCATCTCAATCTGCCACTTGCAGGTTTCGCAGTCGCAGGCAACCACCTCCGGATTCACGGAACGGATTTGGGCGAAAAGAGGCTCGCCGATAGCCTGGGAAACCTCGTAATTCTCTTTCTTGAATCCATAGGTTCCCGAAATGCCGCAGCAGTTGCTGTCGAGGAGCGTAAACTCCACGCCGGGAATCATCTGGAGCAGTTTCTGGGAGAAGATGCCCCAGCCCATCTTTTCCAGATGGCAGGGAGTATGGTAGGCAACTTTCCTGTGATAGCCCGGCTTGAACTTGAGAGCGGCCCCTTTCTCCAGTTTCTCGTAGATGAAACGGGTGGCCAGGAGGAGGGATTCACGGACATCGGCATTGTCCACCCCCAGGAGGTTGGGATACTCCTCCCGCATGGTGAGCGTGCAGGTAGAGGAAGTGGTGACCACCTTGAGCCCCTTCCCGGTGACGGCCTGCCGCAGCTGCTCCACGTTGTGCTCTGCGTGCTTTCGGGCCTGGGCCGACATGCCGTTGGCAATGAGGGCGATGCCGCAGCACTTCTCCTTTTCCAGCAGCTGAACGCCCACCCCCAGGGCATTGAGCACCTTCACGAGGTCCTTGCCCAGCTGGGGATAGTTGTAGTTCACGAAGCAGCCATGGAAGTAAGCCACCTGCTCCGGGAACGCCGCCTGCTCCTTCTTATGACGCTTGAGCCATCCCTCGAAGCTGGTTCCGCTGTATTTGGGGAAGGTGCGGTGACGGTCTATCTTGAGCGTTGCGTCCAGCACTGTCTTGGTGATGCGGAGACCCGTGACCCCGTTCACGATGGGAGCGAACGGACGGGCCAGCCTGCCCATGAAATCGGTGTTGGCCAGCATGACATCCCTGAGCTTGGGCGGGGTATGGTCGTATTTGATGCGGGCGCTCTGGATGAGGTCGGCCACATTCACGCCCGACGGGCAGGCCACTTCGCAGCGCTTGCAGTTAAGGCAGTACTTGAGGGCCTGGTTAAAGAAGTAGGGGTCCTTCAGACGCAGGCGTTCACCGTCGGGGCCGGCCTGCTTGGGGCCGGGATAGAGCGGATTGGCCTGCAGCACGGGGCAGTAAGCGGTACACACCGTGCACTTCATGCACTCCTCAAAGTTGTGCTTACTCTCTGTATATTCCTGTAGTTTCATACCTTAAGAATCTCATCGGCGGCCTTCAGGGCCGTACGGACAGCTTTACCGGCGGCTGTACCAAACTCGGGACGGTTGCTCCCCAGGACAGAGCCGGCCACATAGAGGTTCTCCACAGGCTGTCCGTCCTTCAGGGCATGGAGGCTTTCGTCGGCCTTGACGCCGAAATGCATATAGGGCTGGTCCTCCTTGAACGCGGGATTGTACCAGGCGTTGCGGTCTTCATTGTACTCCACATCGAGGCCGAAGACCGGCTCGAACACCTGGAAGGGGTTGGATACCAGTCCCTTGGAGAAATAGCCCCCCGTAGCCAGGATAAAGTTGTCTCCTTCGATATAGTGGTTGTCCAGGTTCCTGGTAGCCACCGAATGCACCACGCCGTCATGAACGTGCGCACGCACGACCTCGTCTCCCATCAGGTAAGTGCCCCCCAGCAGCTGGTAACGCTGCTTGAGAAGAATCTGGGTGCGGAGGCCGGGAACCGACGGCGGCAGCGTGCCCGCAAATACGACGCGGGCGGGAATGCCCTGGCGGATGCGGCCGGGAACAGACATGTCCTGCAGGCCGAACACCTGCGGCAGCACCACGGTGTCCTCGTCCTTGAGCAGCACGCGCACCTCCTGCACCACCTTCTCCCACACGCGGTCCATGGTGCGGGCAATCTGGACAGAACGCATTTCGCTGGGGCTCTGCTCCAGTTTCTCCATCTCCGGCAGGTTGAGGAAACGCACCCGGCAGCTCATGCCCTGCTTCTCCAGGCCGTCGGCAAGGAAAGAGGAGAAGAAGTCGTGGTAGCCGAGGAAGTTCACGATGAGAACCTTCCGGGCAAACTGGGCCGACGGGAAGATGTCGATGTCTTCCAGCGCGAGGGCCGATTCCCGGAAAGTGCCCAGCGGCATCAGGCGCACGCCGGGGCTGTAGTGAAGCCGCACGCCGGCCTCGGAGAAGAGGTCCACGATGCGTTGCTCGGGCTCCTGAAGGGATTCAAAGCTGCCCGAGAAAAAATGCAGGGCGTTTTGCCCGGTGCTGATAATGGCGGTTTTCTTTCCTGCTTTCTCCAGGGTGATGCCGGCTACCATGCCGGCCAGGCCGCCACCTATGATGACAGTATCGAATTTCATAGGCCCAGTACGTGTTTATAGACCCACTGTGTATATTCGGCTTCCCGGAGGGTATCTCCCCAGCCGATGGGGAAATTGCCCTTCCAGCGCTCCTGGAGGAAATCTTCCAGGTCTTTCCTCTCGCGCTCGATGCAGCCATGCGCCTTGGCCAGAAGGCCGGCGGCACGGCAGGCGCAGAACTCTCCCTGGCAGGTACCCATGCCCACGCGGGTGCGCCGGCGAAGGTCCGTGAGGGTGCTCACTTCCAGACGGTCGATGGCGGCGTTGATTTCCCCGACCGACACTTCCTCGCACTCGCAGATAAGGGCGTCGTCCCGCTTGTTGCCGGTACGGATACGGCTTGCGCGGGTACCCATGCGGGAAGCGGCCGCCTTCTGGGCGGTAGTGGGCGATTCCCAGATCTTCTGCGCCACGGCCTCGTAGGATTTTTCTTCCGAGCCCGGGAGAGGAATATCGGCCGTCTCGCAGGCTTTCTCAACGGCCAGCTTGCGGCACACGGCATCGGTAGCGATTTCGGCCATGAGGCGGTAGGTCATGAGCTTGCCGCCCGTAATGGTGATAAAGCCTTTGAGGCCGTCGCGGGTTTCATGGTCCAGGCACACGATGCCGCGGGAGATGTTTCGGCCCGACGGATCGTCGTCGGCGCTCACCAGCGGACGCACGCCGGCATAGGCGCGGAGGATGCGGGTAGAGGAGAGCGACGGGGCCAGCTTGGAGCCTTCGGTGATAAGGAGCGTGACTTCGTCGGGGGTGACGGCAACGTGGTCGCATTCCTCGAAGGGGATGTGGGTAGAAGTTGTGCCGATGACACAGACCGTGTCTCCCGGCACCAGGATATCGGCGTTGGCCGGCTTGCGGCAACGGTTGATGACGACGTTGTTGACGCGATGGGCAAAGATGAGGAGGGCTCCCTTGGCCGGGAACATGCTCACCTTCACGCCGGCGAGCTCCGCGATGTGCTGCCCCCAGATACCGCAGGCGTTGACGGTGACGGGCGCATAGTAATCGGCCTTCTCTCCCGTCTGGCGGTTCACGGTGTGCACACCTTTGATGGTGTTTCCCTCCTTGATGAAGCCCGTCACCTCCGTGTGCAGGCGCACCTGGCCGCCGCGCAGTTTGGCATCCAACATGTTGGCCGCACACAGGCGGAAAGGGTCTACGCTGCCGTCCGGCACCTTGACGGCGCCAATGAGGTCCGGGTTCACGGAAGGCTCCATGCGACGGGCCAGTTCGGGGTCGATGATTTCTGCGCCGATGCCTGCACGGCGGCAGGCATCCACAAAGGTTTGCTGGTAAGCGAGGTCGTCTTCCGGAAGGGTGATGAAAAGGCCGTCGGTCTCGTCAATGCAATGGGCTGCAATGCGGCGGAGAATCATGTTCTCTTTAATGCATTCCTCCGCGCTTTCCGGGTCGTTGACGGCATAGCGTGCACCGGAATGGAGAAGACCATGGTTACGGCCCGTAGCGCCGGTAGCAATATCGGAACGTTCTATCAGAAGGGTCCTTAGCCCGCGCATGGCGCAGTCCCGCTGCGTGCCGGCTCCGGTGATGCCTCCGCCAATGATAATGACATCAAATTCGTTTGCGTTCACAGTAATTAGGTTTGTGGACACAAATTTACGAAAAAATCGCGAGAGGTTCTACTCCTTTTTCATGGAAGCGTACACCATATAGCCAATAATGGCGAGGAAAGGTACAATGGCCACGGCCTCACCGTAACTGGCGGCCCACTCCGTCATATAAAGGTCCACATTGGCAAACCGCAGGATGGCGCTCACAACACCCATGAGGGCACCGCCGGCAATGAAACCGGAAGCGATGAGGGTACCCTTCTCCATGCGGGCATTATTTACAGCCGCATCCTCGGAGCGTGTGCTCACGTACCAGGAGATGGCGCCGCCCACAAGAAGGGGCAGGTTAAGGTCGATGGGAATGAACATACCCAGGGCAAACGGCAGGGCGGGCACCTTGCAGAAGTTGAGCACCAGGGCGATGACAGCGCCAATGCCGTAGAGCAGCCAGGGAGCGCCGCCGCCGCTGAACATGGGCTGGATGACGGCCGCCATGGCATTGGCCTGGGGAGCAACCAGGGCCTCGTCTCCGGTAAAGCCATACGTCTTGTTGAGCACCAGCATGACACCGCATACGGTGACGGCCGATACCGCTACGCCCAGGAACTTCCAGCCTTCCTGCACTTTGGGCGTGGAGCCCAGCCAGTAACCAATCTTGAGGTCTGTGATGAAGGAGCCGGCCACGGAAAGGGCCGTGCACACCACGCCGCCGATCACCAGGGCCGCGGCCATGCCGGTATTGCCCTTGAGGCCCACGGCCACGAGGATGAGGGAAGCGATGATAAGGGTCATGAGCGTCATGCCGCTCACGGGGTTGGAGCCCACGATAGCAATGGCATTGGCCGCCACCGTCGTAAACAGGAAGCTCACCACAGCCACAATCACTAGGCCTACCAGGGCCTGCCAGATATTGTTGACCACTCCGCCAAAGGCAAAGAAGGCGAAGATGCAGAGGAGGGCGATGACAACGCCGAAGACCACCGTCTTCATGGGAAGGTCTTCCTCCGTGCGGAGCGATTTCTCCGTCAGCGTGCCGGGCTTGCGGCGGAACTCCTTTACCGCCAGGCCCGCAGCGCTCTTGATGACGCCGAAGCTCTTGACAATGCCGATGATACCGGCCGTCGCGATGCCGCCAATGCCGATATGGCGGGCATACGTCTTGAAAATCTCCTCCGGAGCCATCTGGCCCACGGTGGAAGCGATACCCGTTCCCATCAGATCCAGCACGTCACCGCCCCAGATGAGGTTCATAAGGGGGATAATCACAAGCCACACCAGGAAGGAACCGCAGCAGATGATGAAGGAATACTTGAGGCCGATGATGTAGCCAAGTCCCAGCACGGCCGCTCCAGTATTCATCTTGAGCACCAGCTTGGCTTTGTCGGCGAGGGCGGCGCCCCAGCCCATGACCGTGGTGGAGACGGTCTCGGCCCAGGTGCCGAAGGTGGCCACGGCAAAGTCGTACAGACCGCCGATGAGACCGGCCGTGATGAGCGTCCTGGCGCTGGAACCGCCGCCTTCACCGCTGATGAGTACCTGCGTGGTGGCGGTTGCCTCCGGGAAGGGGTACTTCCCGTGCATCTCCTTCACAAAGTATTTACGGAACGGAATGAGGAACAGAATGCCCAGCACACCTCCGAGAAGCGAACTCAGGGCCATCTGCCAGAAACTCACCTCAACGCCCAGGATATAGATGGCGGGCAGGGTGAAGATGGCACCGGCCACCACGGCACCGCTGCAGCCGCCGATGCTCTGGATGATCACATTCTGGGAAAGGCCCTGTTTGAGACCCAGGGCGCCGGTAAGCCCCACGGCGATGATGGCGATGGGGATGGCAGCTTCGAACACCTGGCCCACCTTGAGGCCCAGGTATGCCGCTGCGGCGCTGAACAGAATAACCATCAGGATGCCCACGGCCACCGAATACGGCGTAGCCTCGGCATATTTTTGGGCGGGATCCAGAATGGGCTGATACTGCTCTCCCGGCTTGAGTTCCCGGTGCGCATTCTCCGGAAGGGAGATGGGGTTCTTTTCTTCCATAATACTTTTATTTGTACAAATATAACCTATTTTTCGTACATTTGTACTGGCAACAAATACCTTCTATGGAAAAGATTCTAGACCGTTTTCTGCGCTACGTAAGCGTAGACACCCAAAGCAACGAAGAAAGTGAGTCGCAGCCTTCCGCTGCCAAGGAGTGGAACCTCCTCAAAATGCTCAGAGACGAGCTCCAGGCCCTTGGCGTAGAAGTAACCCTGGACGAATACGGCTACGTGATGGCCTCCATCCCGTCCAATATAGAGGCCGATGTCCCGGCCGTGGGCTTCATCGCCCACGTTGACACTGCCCCCGATGCCAGCGGAGCCAACGTAAAGCCCCAGATTGTCCCGAACTATGACGGCGGCGCCATTGACCTCAAAGGCGTTCCCGGCCTGCAGCTCAAGCCCGAGGAGTTTCCCGAAATGCTGCACTATGTGGGCCAGACCCTCATCACCACCGACGGCACCACCCTTCTGGGTGCCGACGACAAAGCTGGCGTAGCCGAAATCATGCAGGCAGTGCAGTACATGGTGGAGCACCCCGAATTCAAACACGGCCCCGTAAAGATTGGTTTCACCCCCGATGAAGAAATCGGACGCGGCGTAGTCAAGTTCGACGTTCCCCGCTTTGGTGCCCAGTATGCCTACACCATGGACGGCGGAGAAATAGGGGAACTGGAGTTCGAGAATTTCAATGCCGCCAGCGCCAAAGTGCACATTCAGGGCAGCAACGTACATCCCGGAAGTGCCAAGGGCAAGATGAGAAACGCCATCCATATTGCTCAGGAGTTCGACGCCCTGCTGCCGGTAGAGCAGCGCCCGGAGTACACCGAAGGCTACGAGGGCTTCTTCCACATCATTTCCTTCAAGGGAACGGTGGAGGAAGCGGACTTCGCCTACATCATCCGGGACCACAGCCGCGAGAAGTTTGAAAAGAAGAAGGAATTCATCGAAAAGGCCGCTGCCTTTATCAATGAAAAATACGGCGCCGGCACCGTCACGCTCACGGTAAAGGACCAGTACTACAACATGAGAGAGCAGGTAGAGCCCCACTACCACATCATCGAGAAGGCTGTGAAAGCCATGGAAATGGCCGGCGTCAAACCCAAGATCCAGCCCATCCGCGGCGGAACCGACGGTGCCAACCTCTCCTTCAAGGGCCTTCCCTGTCCCAACATCTTCGCCGGCGGCCTCAACTTCCACGGCAAAATGGAATTCGTACCCCTGGAGAGCATGGAGAAAGCCTACGAGGTCATCCTCAACATCATTTCTCTGTTCGCAGCGTGATACTCATCACGCCCTCGAACCGGGCCCGGATCTCGTCTAAGCAGAGATTGTTAATAGAGCCCACGTGCGTGTGGTGGAGCTCTCCCTCATAGTGGAACGTTCCCTCCGCAACGGCTTTTCCCACTTCGCGGTAAGCATCACGGAACGGAACGCCTTCCTGCACCAGCCGGTTCACTTCCTCTACGCAGAAAGCCTGCTGATAGAGCGGATTCTCCATGAGGCTGCGGTTCACTTCCATGCCGGGCAGGGCAAAGAGGAGCATGTCCAGACAACTGTCCAGCTCATCGAAGAGAGGCAGGTACAGTTCCTTGAGCACCTGCATGTCACGGGCATAGCCCGAGGGCAGGTTGGCGGTTATGAGCCGGATGTCGTTCGGAATACCCTGCAGGCGGTTGCAGTGGGCCCGAACCAGTTCAAACACATCGGGGTTTTTCTTCTGGGGCATGATGCTGGAACCGGTGGTGTAGGCATCGGGCAGTTTCACGAAGCCAAAGTTCTGGCTGGTGAACAGGCAGCAGTCAGTAGCCAGTTTTCCGAGGGTCTCGGCCAGGCTGGCATAGGCAAAGGCCACCTGACGCTCGCATCGGCCCCGGCCCATCTGGGCATAGATGGAGTTGACGGCCAGGGAGCCAAAGCCCAGAAGCTCGGTGGTGCGCCTGCGGTCCAGCGGGGCCGATGACCCATAGCCGGCAGCGGACCCCAGCGGGTTGCGGTCGTTCACTTCCCAGGCGGCCTTGAGAAAAACCACGTCGTCGCAGAGGGCTTCGGCGTAAGCGCTGAACCAGAGGCCGAAAGAAGAAGGCATGGCCACCTGAAGATGCGTGTAACCGGGCATGAGGACATCCTTGAGTTCATCGGCCCGGGCAAGGAGAAGATTGAACAGCTGCGACACCTTCTCCAGGGTGCCCTTCAGCCGCGCCCGGGTGAAGAGCTTGATGTCCAGGGCCACCTGGTCGTTGCGGGAGCGGCCTGTGTGAACTTTCTTTCCCAAGGGGCCCAAGCGGGCTTCCACCTCGGAGTGCACGTCCTCGCCAGTAATCACGAACTTGCCTTCCAGCGCCTCCTGGTGGAGGGCTTCCAGAGCGGGGCGGAGCAACGCGAAGTCATCGGCCGCAAGAAGGCCTACCTCCTTTAGCATGGTGATGTGCGCCAGGGTACCCTCAATGTCGTAGGGCGCCAGCAGGAGGTCCAGCTCCCGGTCTTTCCCCACGGTAAAAGCGTCTACCTGCGGGGCGTTGTCAAATCCTTTATTCCAAATTTTCATAGGCTTCCAGCAGTTTCAGATAGGTTTGCACTCCTTTTTCCACTTCTTCTATAAGGATGTATTCGTCGGCTTTGTGCGAAAGCGAAGGATCTCCCGGACCCAGCTTCACGGTAGGAAAAGGGCACAGCGCCTGATTGGACAGGGTGGGAGATGCGTATGTCTCCAGGCCCAGCGCTTTTGCGGCCTTCACCAGGGGATGGTCCGGGCCGATGGAAGACCCGTTCAGACGGGTGGAGCGGGCCTTCACCTCGCAGTCCACGCTACCCAGGATGCGGGCCAGCACTTCCTCGTTGGGGTCCGTGGTGCGGACATCCACCACAAAGCGGCAGGCGTCGGGGATGACATTGTGCTGGGTGCCGGCGCTGATCTGCGTCACCTGCATGCCGTTCTCCCTGAACCAATCAATAATGGGCAGGGCCTCGTAGATGGCATTGACGCCGTTGCCCCGGGCGGCATGGCCGGCGACGCCCTTCACGGTGCAGTCCAGCACCATGAGTCCTTTCTCGCTCACGGCCATTCGGAGGCCGGTGGGTTCCCCCACGATGCCGCAGATGAAGGGGCCCGCCTTCTCTTCCATGACGGGGAGGGCGGCGGAGAAGCCATCGGCCCCGCTGTTTTCCTCCTGGGCCGACAGCGAAAGCACCAGCGTATGGCGCCTGGGACGAGCCACGAGGAATGCATGGGTCAGCGCCACCAGGGAGCCGCCGTCGTCGCTGACGCCCAGCCCGTAGAGCCGTCCGCCTTCCAGGGACGGGGCAAAGGGGTCGCGCGTCCAGCCATCGGCCGGTTTCACGGTATCGATGTGCGCGTCGAGGAGCACGGCGGGGCCGCTTCCCTTCATTGAGAAGAGGTTGTTTCCTGCCCGGAAGGGGCTGAGGCCATGGCCGCGAAGCCACGCCTCCAGGAAATCGGCCACCTCCTTTTCCCCGCCGCTGAGCGAAGGACGGGCGACCAGCGCTTTGAGAAGCTCTATCATAGGGCTTCTTCCGGATGACGGCCGTAGTAAACCCGAAGCGGGGTTTCCATGAGTTTGATAAAGCCTTTGGCATCTTCGGAGCTCCAGCCCTTCTGGCCTTCGCCATAGGCGCCCAGCGGGTTGTTCACGAGGTCGTTCGGGGTGTCAACGCCGGTGCATTCATACCACTTGGGGCCCACCGTGAGAATGACGGTGCCGGTTACCTGGCGCTGGGAGCTTTCCAGCATAGCCTCGATGTCCCGCATCACGGGCTCGAGGTACTGGCTCTCATGCAGGAACATGCCGTACCAGGTGGCCACCTGGTCTTTCCAGTACTGCTGCCACTTGCTCAGGGTAAATTTCTCCAGGTATTTGTGGGCGCTGAGGATGAGCATGGGGGCGGCGGCTTCGAAGCCCACGCGTCCTTTGATGCCGATGATGGTGTCTCCCACATGGTTGTCGCGTCCGAGGCCGTATCCGTTTACCAGATTTTCCAGGTACTGGATGCCTTCTACCGGAGAGAAGGCCTTGCCGTTCACGCTGCAGAGTTCACCTTTTTCGAAGCCCAGCTTTATGGTTTCGCTGCCGGTTTTGGTGACGGGCTTGAGATAGGCTTCTTCGGGAAGGCCGCAGGTGCTGTCCAGAATCTCTCCTCCGCAGATGGAGGTGCCCCAGAGGCCAATGTTGTAGGAGTATTTGAGCCTGGCGAAGTCGGCCTGGAAGCCGTGGCTGTTGAGGTAATCCACCTCTTCCCGGCGGGAAAGGGCCTTGTCCCGGGTAAGGGTGATGATTTCTTTCTCCGGGCAAAGGATGGCAAAGGTCATGTCAAAGCGGACTTGGTCGTTGCCGGCGCCGGTGGAGCCGTGGGCAATGGCATCGGCCCCTATCTCGTTGGCGTAGCGGGCGATGGCGATGGCCTGGAAGATGCGCTCGCTGGAGACGGAAATGGGGTAGGTCCCGTTGCGCAGGACGTTGCCATATACCATGTAACGGATGCTCTTGGAGTAGTATTCCTGCTTTACGTCCAGGGCGACAAAGGCCTTGGCGCCCAGCTTGTAGGCGTTTTCCTCGTTGGCCTTTAACTGCGCAGGGGTAAACCCGCCGGTATCGGCACAGGCGGCATGGACTTCCCAGCCTTCCCGGCTCAGGTACATTACTGCATAGGAGGTGTCAAGGCCGCCAGAGAAAGCGACGACGACTTTTTTCTTTTCCATTTTGTTTTTGGGCTAGGGTCGAATATCATTCCCGTGCACAGGCAGTTCTTGTTGCCGCTGCGCTGGAGAACATCAAAATACTGGCAGGTTTCACAGCCTTTCCAGAACTCCTGGTCTGTAGTGAGTTCGGTGAAGGTAACCGGCGTAAAGCCCAGCTCGCTGTTGATCTTCATGACGGCAAGGCTGGTGGTAAGGCCAAAGAGCTTGGCCCCCGGGAATTTTTGCCGGGCCAGGTGGAAGGCGGCCTTCTTGATGGCCATGGCCAGGCCGTGACCGCGGAACTGCGGCTGCACAATGAGGCCGGAGGTGGCCACATAGCGGGAGTGTTCCCAGGATTCTATGTAGCAGAAACCTGCGAATTCCTCCTTGAACAGGGCTATAACGGCCTTTCCCTCCTCTATCTTGGAGCGGATATAGTCATGGCTACGCAAGGCCAGGCCGGTTCCCTTGGCGCGTGAAGCATCGGCAATGGCCTGGACTACAGCATCTACATACGGGAGGTGCTCCGATGTAGCCGGACAGATGGTGAACGGTTTCATTTGCATCCTTTTGTATAAAATTTGCATAATTCGTACGAATTATACATTGGGATGCAAATATATACAAAAATATTCGAAAAAACTTAACTTTCTTGGATTTCGAACAGATTCAGGAAGCCGGTCATCATGAATACCTGGCGAATTTCGCTGTTGATATCCTTCACAATGACCTTTCCGCCCTTGGCGGCAGCGGCCTTACGGACGGTAAGGAAGATGCGAAGACCCGAGCTGGAGATGTAGCTAAGCTCCTTGCAGTCCAGCACCAGCGTCTTGTCGGCCTGGTCCAAGAGAGGCTGCAGGGCGGCAGAGACTTCCGGAGATACGGCGGTATCAAGACGGCCGTTAAGAACAGCAGTAAGGACATTGTCCTTTTCAATGATTTTTACTTCCATAATTTATTGTAGATTTTTTGACATCGTAAGAATATTCTTTCCGTCCACACGTTCGTAGTGGACGCTATCCATGATATTGCGCACCAGGAAAATGCCCAGTCCGCCAATGGGACGGTCTTCCACGTCCAGAGAAATATCGGCCTCGGGGGCGGCGGTGGGATCGAAAGCCTTGCCGCTGTCGGAGATAATGAACGTGAGGCTGTCTTTGTGGACAATGGCCTCGATGTCCACCAGACCGTCGGAGCCCTCGGGGTACGCGTAAAGGATGACGTTCGTGACGGCCTCCTCCAAAGCCAGGTTAAGGCTCATCGTGAGGGAGGAACCGAGACTGGCCAGCTGGCCAACCGTTTCCACAAAGTCGGCCAGCTGAGGAATTTGCTGAATGTCGTTGTGGAGAATAAGATGACGTTCTTTCTTTTCCATGGGACTGTCATTCAAATAACGGATGTAGAACATGGTAAGGTCGTCACTTTGAGGGGCGGTTCCCACAAAGGACTGGACAGAACCGGCAAGACGTTCTATTTGCTGGGTAGCAGAGAGGGAAGGGTCCAGCGCATGCATCATGCGCTCGGTACCGAACTGGTTGTTGTCATGGTCTTCGGCCTCATTGAGACCATCGGTATAGAGGAAGATACCGCTGCCGCAGGCGAGGTCTGTTTCCTGCTCCGTGAAGGACATGGAGGGCATGACGCCCAGCGGCAGGTTGGGAACGACCGGGAGGACGACGGTGGCATCGGCCGACAGGATGACGGGCGCATTATGCCCGGCGTTGCAGTAGCGGAGATGCCCGCTGGCGAGGTCCAGCACGCCGCAGAAGAAGGTGACGAACATGTCGTTGATGTTCATCTCCACAAGGTCCTGATTCATGTTGGTGACAATGCGCACGGGGCTCTTCTCGTGGCCGGCCACCGTACGGAACAGGCTTCGGGTCACGCTCATCACGAGGGAGGCGGGGACACCCTTGCCCGACACGTCGCCGATGCAGAAGTACAGGCGCTCGTCCCGGATGAAGAAGTCGTAGAGGTCTCCTCCCACTTCCTTGGCCGATACCAGAGTGGCATAAATATCCACGTCGGAACGGTTGGGGTATGGCGGGAACGATTTGGGGAGCATGGCTTCCTGGATGCCGCGGGCCACATACAGTTCACCCTCGATGCGGCTTTTGTTCTTCTGGATTTCCAGCATTTTACGCTGGCTGAAAACGGTATACAGAAGAATCACAAGCAGCATGATAAGGCCCAGCAGCTGCAGGCCCATCATCTTCCGGTTCAGATTGCGGATTTCACTGAAGATCTCGTGCTCCGGGATACTGATGGACATGTGCCAGCCGTTTTTCTGCATGGTATCGAAGAACACATAGTATTTCTCTCCCTGCAGATGGACCAGGCGGCTGCCTTGTTTCCCGGCCAGCAAGTCCTGATTCACGGACTCGAACTCTTCGGCATCGTCCATGCTGCGGGCCACATCAATGATGTTTCGGCGATTGACGGCGCTGAAGTAGGGGCTGGTGGCCATGATGGTGCCGGCGTGGCTGATCAGCATCTTGAGGGCACCGGGATAGTCATCTACGGCCGCCAGGCGGTCCGACGCCCAGTCCAGGGCGACATCGGCCGTAATGACAGCCGCCAGGCGACCCTGGTGGTCCAGCACACGGACGGAGTACGTGGTCATGAGGCGGTTGCCGCCTCCTTCATCAAAGTAGGGCTCGGACCAGTAACCGTTGTCACCGGCCTCAAGAGCACCTTTAAACCACTCCTGCTCCGGGTAATTATATTCCTCCGTACCCAGTTGTGTATTTTTGATTTCGTCTCCGTCACGGTAGGAGTATGGCGCAAAAAGACGACCCGACTTACTGGGATTGTAATTCTCCACCAAGGCGACAGCCGACCCGTACACCACGGGATTATCCAGGACGACGCCGCGGGTAATGCCCCACAGACTGTCCGGCACGGGAGCAAGAGCCCGCGCGCTCCAGATGTTGTTGCGCACCGCGCTTTCTACCAGTTCAACAATACGGGTAATATCCTGCTCTACAAAGTCAATATTGCTCTGGGCGCGGTTATAGGCACTGGTTTTCACCATCTCCCGCATGCGGCTGTATTGCAGCATCGAGCTAACAAACAGCAATACGATAGCCGTCAGGACAACAAAAGCGCCTTGCAGGACTGCAATCAGGTTATGTTTGTTCTGGAACGGCTGCATAAGCTAAATGATTCCTTTCAGGGCGGCACGGAATTCCGGCATGGGACAACGGGTATCGCGTTCTACGATAAGGGTCTTGAGACCCGCAAAAGGCATAATCTCCTCTTCCACGTCCTTGAGGGAGCGGTCTGCTCCGAAATAGGCGGGGACGAACTCCTGCCAGAAACGGATAGACAGGCTCTTGGGCATGTGGAAGGTTTCTACGATGAAATCTTCTTTGCTCAGGCAGGTGCAGAGATAGACCATGGCAACGTCAAAAAGATGGTTGCCGTAGCAGAAATCTCCAAGGTCGATGAAATAGCGCTTGTCTCCCACGAAAATGGCGTTGGAGAACTGAAGGTCTCCGTGCACGGCGGTGTACTCGTCGGGGACATCGGAGATAAACTTGCCCAGGGCGTCCTTTTCCGTCTTGGTAAAGAAGGGGTTCTCTTCCAACAGGCGGAAATAACGGGCCTTTACGTTCTCGAACTGGGTTATATCCACCTTCACTTTATGGAGGTCCAGGCACATCCGGGCAAAATCGGCGGCAAACTCGGCCACCCTCTCCGGTTCGTCTGCCGTGGCGCGGGAATAGGACTTCTTGCCCACGATGCGGTGGAAACGGATGCCGTAGCGGCCATCCTCCGTCACCACGTATTCTCCGGGTTCGGGCGTAGGGATGCCCATGTCATAAACCTTCTGGGCCAAATGCATCTCGTCCAGGGGCTGCTGGATTTTCCCGGGGAAATAGAGTTTGAGCATCACGCTGGGGTCGCTGATGCAGTCGAAACTTTCTCCGTTGGCGCCGCCGCCGGAGAGGACATAGTCCGAGAGGGATATCAGTTTGGCTTTTTCCATAGACTATTGATTCATAAAAGGGAGGTCTTTCACCTGCTCGAGGAGCATCTCGGCCATCATTTCATTGCTGGGGGATTCTCCGTTGAGAGCATCGAACAGTTTGGTAATATCCCGCTTGCCGCCGCCGTTCTTGACGATGGCCGCAATGCACAGGTCCTGCGGGCCCAGGGAGGAGGAGATGATATCAAGGTCTGTGAGACCAATCTGGTAGCAGGCTATCTGATAGCCGCCTTCGCAGTATTTTTTGACGAGATTGTCTATGTCTCCGAGGGTCTTGCAGCCCATGGCCTTGAACACGGCCAGGTACGGCATCAGGCTCACCTCCTGGATCTCGGCCTGGTTGACGGCGGCGATGCGCTTGTTGAGCTTGTCAAAGGGCTTGAGCTGCAGGTAGCTGCGGAAGGTGTCTCCATCCAGCTGGACCTCGTCCAGGTTGCCGGATGCCACAAGGGCCTGTACGCGGCGGCGGTAGTCGGTGAGGTCGCTGCGGATCTGGCTGAACTGCTCGTCCACCAGCTCCAGCAGGCCGGCCAGACGGGAAAGGTTGCGAAGGTACTCCTTGGGTACCTCCACGCCCGATTTGTAGCCGGTGTCGTGGTTCATGTTGGCCCAGGCGTGCTGCAGTACCGTTCTCATCTGAATCTCGAAGCGGTACGGGAAGCCCTCCGTGCGGCAGATATAGTGAAGGGACATATAGCCGAAACTGTCAATCTCATGGGCCTTGCGCTTGTCCACGGAATTCTCCCAGTCTATCTCGAAGAGGCGGTCCACGGCCGATGCCACCTTGTCCACGTCATCTATATAAAAGGTAATGACACGGACGCCCACAATGTCGGTGATATCCTGAAGGGACGCATACTTGGAGCCCTTGAGTTCCAGTTTGCCGGCCAGCGAGCCCTCCGTCTTGACGCGGCCTTCGATGGAAGCCACAATGAGACCCACCTCTTCGAAGACTTCCTTGAGAAGGGACAGTACCTGATTCTTAACCTGCTCGAACTGGGGCAGGTGTTCCCGATACTCCTCCAGGATGGCTTCGCAGTGGGGATCCAGTTGATATTTTTTGGCAGACATAGCGTGTTATCAATTCCTATTTCGCAAAAGTACGAAAGTTTTTTTGATAAAAAAACACTCTTTCCCTTGCGGATTCGGAAAAAAGTCGTACATTTGCAGTCCCGTTCGCGGGACTCATTGAGATATGGTGTAATGGTAGCACTACAGATTCTGGCTCTGTCAGTGAGGGTTCGAATCCTTCTATCTCAACACATTTTGGCGGGGTAGCTCAGCTGGTTAGAGCGTCGGATTCATAATCCGGAGGTCGTGGGATCGTGACCCACTCCCGCTACCACACCATACTTAAACTTCATTATACCTGCCCCGGCGCTATACTTAGCGGCGGTTTTTTGTATCCGCCGCGAGCCCCATCTAACTCGCTATGTAACAATGGTTTAACTTTTTCTCTTTGGGCTAATCAGCCTAAAGAGAAAAAGTTAAACTGTTAAATATCAACGATTTACGGCATGAGCGTCGCTTACTTCTTTACCTCGGGGCGGACGTAGCGGTCACCGGTGACGGCCTTTACAGCGTCGATGAAGACCGGAGAGTAGGCGGGAGAAGTGTGGCGGCCGGGAACAATTTCACCGTCCTTGGAGGGACGGGCCACCTGGTCGTTGTGCTTTACGATGAGGAATTTGGCCAGCTTGTCCCAGCGCTTCATCATTTTGTCGGTATAGCCGATGGTTTTACCCGTAAGGTAGTCCGTCAGCTCCCAGGCTGTAAGGGTGGCGGCATGGGCCTCAACGGCAGCCTGATCGGCTTCATAGTAGTCTTCCAGTTCCTTCTGGGCATCGCGCAGGTCTTCGATCATGGCGCTCCAGCGGGGGTAAACCATGTTGGCCACCCAGTTGTTCATCCAGAAAGCGCTGTCAAAAGAGAACTCGGTAAGTTTGTTGTTCTCCTCGCGGAAAGGATCCGGGATGCGGTTGATGCCACAGTACACGGGCACGTAGGCTACCATGGTGGCATCGTCCAGGTTGAAGTAGGTGATGCCGCCCACGGCGTCGGGCAGCCAGGAACGCATGCGGCACACCATGGTCATGCCGCTCTGCTGACAGCCGATGGGGCGCTCGCGGAATAGATTCGTGCCCTCGGAATCCTTGAAGTTTACAGGCTGGTTGCGATAGGGAGAGGCCCAGGGACCTGCACTCACATCGGCCGTCATATCGAGGGCCGTACCCTCGTAGTGGTCACGCATGTCGTTCTGGATGTCGCGGTAGCTCACGGGAGCGTCGGGCTTGATCCAGAGGGGAAGGTGATCGATTTCCGTCATGTCGCCGTTGATAAAGGGCAGATAGGAGTCCATGACCTCTTTATTATAGTGGTGACGGAAGAAACTCCACACACGGGCTTCGCAGGCGCGAATCTTACTGAAGTCCATAGGGCCATAGGCCTCACGGAAGCTGAAGTCGGCATCGGCCCCGTCAAAATAGCCCATCTCGCGGGCGAAGGAGATGACATCGGCCGAGTACATGCAGTCTCCGTCCTTGGTGACGCAGAAGCCCAGCTTCTTATCGGCCTTCTTCACCTGCGGGAACTGCTGGATGCGGCTGGAGTTGGCGTAGGCGGTGATGCAGTCGTCGGGGACGCGGAGGGCTACCCAGACGGCGCCTTTGCGGCCTTCTCCCTTACCCACCAGTTCCATGATCCAGGCCTCTTCCTTGTCGCAGACGGCGAAGGACTCGCCCGTCTCGTTGTAGCCGTACTCCTGCACCAGGTTGTGCATGACGGCAATGGCTTCGCGGGCCGATGCCGCCCGCTGCAGGGCCAGGTTCATGAGACTAAAGTAGCCCAGCCAACCTTCGGGATTGCGCAGTTCCTTGCGGCCGCCCCAGGTGGTTTCCACGATGGAAACCTGTTTCTCGTTCATGAGACCCGCAACGGCGTAGGTATAGGGAGCCTGCGGAATATAGTGCACCCCGCCGCTAAATCCCCACGCACGGATAGCTACCGTTTCTCCGGGAGCGTGTGCACCCGGCGCCGAGTAACTGAGCGAGGACGCGAAGCCGAAGCTGTCGCAGTTGTACGTGCAGATGACACTTCCGTCCACGGAAGCCTTCTTTCCTACGATGAGGTTTGTGCAGGCATCTGCCTTTTCCATCCCGGAAACAAGGCAGGCCGCTGCAAGGGCCAGGGAGAGTAAACGTTTCATGTTTACAAAGATAAACATTTTGGCAGAATGCGCTTTTTACTTTATCTTTGTGAGGATAAACTCAAACATAACTATGTTAATCGCTTTGAAACTCCTCGGCTCCATCGCCCTGCTCATTTACGGCATGAAGGTGATGAGCGAGGCGCTCCAGAAAATGGCAGGTCCCCAGCTGCGACACCTCCTGGGTGCCATGACCACCAACCGGTTCTCCGGCGTCCTCACCGGTGCCCTCGTAACCGTAGCCGTCCAGTCCTCCGCCGCAACCACCGTCATGACGGTATCCTTCGTGAATGCAGCGCTGCTCACCTTGGGCCAGGCCATCTCCATCATCATGGGCGCCAACATCGGCACCACCATGAGCGCCTGGATCATGTCGGCCGGTTTCTCCTTCAACGTCACCAACGTGGTATGGCCGGCCTTCCTGGTAGGTATCATCCTCATCCAACTGGGAAAACACCGCTACATCGGAGACTTCCTCTTCGGCCTGTCGTTCCTCCTTTTCGCCCTGGGCATGCTCAAGCAGGCGGGAACGGACCTGGACCTCGCCAGCAATCCGGCCGTGGTAGATTTCTTCGCCAGCTTCAAGACAAACTACGGAACCATCCTGCTGTTCCTCCTCATCGGAACCATCCTCACGGCCATTGTCCAGAGCTCGGCCGCCCTCATGGCCATTACCATGGTGCTGTGCTCTACGGGGGCCATCACCATCTTCCAGGGTATCGCCCTGGTGATGGGTGAGAACATCGGCACCACCGTCACCGCCAACCTGGCCGCCCTCAGCGCCAACACGCAGGCCCGCCGTACGGCCATGGCCCACATGCTGTTCAACGTCTTCGGCGTGTGCTGGGTGCTCATCTTCTTCTTCCCCTTCGTGAGAATGGTGTGCGGCATCGTGGGCCTGGACTCCGAAGCCCCCGAGCAGAGCCCCACCCAGCTCTCCTTTGCCCTGGCTACCTTCCACACCTTCTTCAACGTCATCAACACCGCCATCCTCATCTGGTTCATCCCCCAGATTGAAAAGTTCGTGTGCTTTATCATCAAGCCAAGGAAAGTGGAGGAAGAGGACGAATTCCGCCTGCAGTACATTCGCGGCGGTCTCATGAAGACCCCCGAAATCTCCGTGCTGCAGGCCCAGAAGGAAATTGTCCTCTTTGGCCAGAAGATGCAGTACATGTACGATCTGGTAAAGGAGTTGTACAAGAGCAGCGACGAAGAATTCCCCAAACTGTTTGACCGTATCGAAAAGTACGAAGACCTGTCCGACCGCATGGAGGCCGAGATTGGCCGGTATCTCGGCGAAGTGGGTCAGGCTCACCTCTCCGACGAAACCAAGGAAGAAATCCGCTCCATGCTGCGCCAGATCGGTGAACTCGAGAGCGTGGGCGACAGCTTCTTCAACCTGGCCCGCATCCTTAAGCGCAAGCGCGACAACAAGGTAGAGTTTGATGAGAAGCAGCTGAAGGGCGGCACCGAGATGGTACAGCTCCTGGAAGAGGCCCTCACCCAGATGAACCTGGTGCTCTCCAGCCCGCGCGGGACGGTGGGGCTTGGCAAATCGGCCTACATCGAAGCCTGCATCAACGAGTGCCGCAACCGCCTCAAGAAGGAGAATATCGACGCCCTGGACAAGCATATCTACGGCTACGACAACGGCACCGTATTCACAGACCTCATCAGCGAGTGCGAGCGCACCGGAGACTACGTGATCAACGTAGTGGAAGCCCGCGTGGGAGAATCGCACGACAAATAGGTCTCTACGCAAAAATAGACACAATCTGCGGATTCTGCGACTTTCTCTGTTGCGGAATCCGCTAGTTTTGTAGCGACACATAACAGTAACACGCACATGAGATTCAAGCACATCGTCATTCTGGTGCTGGTTCAGCTGGCCTGCTGCTGCGGCAAGGAGCCGCAGGGATACATTATTCCTCCGCCGTCCCCGAAACCCACTCCGGAAGAGACCGAAGAAGGAGGAGGAGGCACCGAAACGCCTCCGCCCACGCAGCCCAAGGACGGCTTCATCGTGGTAGGGTACGCCACGTACTGGGACAAGACCCTTCCGGACCCGACGTACCTGACGCATATCAATTACTCGTTCGCCCACATCAAGAGCGACTTCGAGACCCTCGATATCAAGACCGAGAGCCGCCTCTTCCAGATTGCCGCCCTCAAGAAAGTGAAGCCTACCCTCAAGGTGATGCTGTCCGTGGGCGGCTGGGGCGCCGGCAACTTCAGCGAGATGGCGGCCGATGCCACCCACCGCAAGAAGTTCTGCCAGAACTGCTCGTCGGCCGTCCGAAAGTACAACCTGGACGGAATTGACCTGGACTGGGAATACCCCACCAGTTCATCGGCCGGTATTTCCTCCTCCCCCGCCGACAAGGGGAACTTCACCCTCCTTCTGAAGGACCTCCGCGAGGTACTGGGGGCCGACAAGCTCATTACCATGGCATCGGCCTCCAACGCCGACTACATTGACTGGGCCACCGCCCTTCCCTACCTGGACTGGGTGAACATCATGACCTACGACATGGGAAAGCCCCCGTATCACAACGGCGCGCTCTACCCCTCTTCCATGACAAAAAACGGAGACTCCCACAACTGCGACGGTTCCGTGAAACGGCACTTCGGCAAGGGCGTTCCCTACGACAAGATTGTGATGGGCATTCCCTTCTTCGGGCACAACGGAGACAAGGAAGTGGACTTCAACGAGATTGTCTTCGACGGATATGAGAAGAAGTGGGACGACGTTGCCAAGGTCCCTTACCTCACGAAAAACGGCCAGATGGTGCTCACCTACGACGATGCCCTGTCGGTGGAACTCAAGGCACAGTATATAAAGGACAAGGACCTTCGCGGCGCCATGTACTGGAACATTGAGGCCGATGACGCCAACTGGACGCTTTCCAAGGCCATTGCCGGCGTGCTCCTGGACTGGAAAGACCCTTCGGCCCCCCAAGAAGAAGCGTTCCTCGCCACCAACTCCTATATCCAGAAATACATGGAGGAAGTGAACTACCCCTGCACCAATAACCCGGACACCGACAAGGAATACAGCTATTCCAGCGTCATCGGCTATCCCGGCGGCGGTCCCAGCGAGAACGACATAGAGCTCCCGCCCACCTACACCATAACCTGGACACCCGCTTCCGGCAGCCAGACCCTTCGCGTCTCCGAAGGCGACTGGAGCCGGGAGTACTCCCTCTCCGGCGGCGTGGGCAGGCAGGACATCACCAACCTGGTTCCGGGCGTCACGTACAAGTGGCAGGTAACCGCCGGCGGCAGTATCGTAGAAAGCGGCCAGTTTGAGACCCGCGGCCTGCTGCATCAGGTGTACTTTGCACCCAACGTGCGCAACGGCCGCGACCTTGGCGGCTACAAGGGCCTGGGCGGAAAGACCGTCGTGTACCGCAAGCTCTACCGCGGCGGCGCCATCCACGGTTCCCGCACCAGCAGTGCCGGCAAAAAGGAAATGCTGGCCGAGGGAATCCGGGCCGAGGTAGACCTCCGGGAAGCCTCCGACGTACCCTCCAGCTCACCGCTCGGCAGCAGCGTCGCCTTCTATGCTCCGGGATTTGACAGCGGCTACAACCACATGGTGCGGGATAACCCCGACAAAGTGAGGGACACCTTCTCCTGGGTGGTAGCCCGTCTCCGGGAAGGAAAGCCCGTCTACTTCCACTGCGCCGCCGGACGCGACCGCACCGCCACCCTTGCCATCCTCCTAGAAGGGGCCCTGGGTGTAAGCGAGAGCGACATGGCCAAGGATTACGAGCTCACCTATTTCTCGCCCACGGACTGGGGCATGTCTTCCATCAAGGACGACAACGGGAAAGTCATCGGCTATGAGTACAAGCATGTGCGCACCACCTACAGCTTCAAGTCGGTGCGAAAGACCATCTTCGAAAAAACCGACACAGGTACCTATCAGGAACGCATTGTGAAATACCTCCTCCAGATTGGCGTGCCGCAGAAGGATATCGACGACCTCCGCAGCATCATGCTCAAATAATTCGTATCTTTGCAGCGTGAAAAGGATGCTGCTTATCGTTAACCCGCATTCGGGAGGAAAAAGAAAACGCGAGTGGCTGAAGGTTCTTCATACGTTCCTTCAGCCCTCTTATTCTGTTGCATACACGGAGCGCCCCGGCCATGCGACGGAGCTGGCCCGGAAGGCCGATGCCGACGTCGTGGTGGCTATGGGAGGAGACGGCACCGTGAACGAAGTGGCCCGCGGGCTCATGGGTACCGGCAAGGCACTGGGCATCATCCCCTGCGGAAGCGGCAACGGCCTGGCCCTGCATCTGGGCATACCGCCCCTGCCCATTCAGGTAATCAACACCCTCAACAGCGGCGTCATCACGCACATGGACTGCGGCACGGTGAACGGCAAGCCCTTTTTTTGCACGGCAGGTATGGGCTTGGATGCCGACGTAGCCTGGCGCTTCGCCGCCTCTACCCGCCGCGGGCTCATCACCTACATTGTGCTGGCCTGGCAGCTCTGGAAGCACTTCCGCCCCCAACAGTACACCATAGACATTGACGGAACCGTCATTACAACACCGGCCGTGCTCGTAACGGTCGGGAACGCCAACCAGTGGGGGAACCAGGCCCGCATCGCAGACCTTGCCTCGGTACAGGACGGGCTCCTGAACCTGGTGATCGTAAAACCGTTCCGCACCCGCGAGATTCCCGTTCTGGCCGCCAAACTCATGGACGGGCGCGCCCATACCAGCCACCACGTCCAGACCCTCACGGGGCGCCACATTTCCATCGACCGCGAGAAGCCCGGCCCCATCCACTATGACGGAGACCCCATTGAGGCCGGAACGCACATTGAAATGGAAATCGTTCCCGGGGCGCTCAAAGTCCTGGTTCCCAAACACCACAACATCTAAACTTGGCATTTTTGCCGTTTTTGCTAAGTTTTGGGGAAAGGCCGATGGCAAAACTTGGCATTTTTGGCAAAAATGCAACGTTTCGGACGAGGCACAAACCGGGCTGGCATCATTTATGCGAAAAAAGGCGTAATTTTGCAGTTATGAAACGTCTCATTCCCATTTTGGCGGAGTGCTTTGCGGCCCTTTCGGTGCAGGCACAGTCCACTTTGCAGCAATACATCAGTCAGGCGGCCGGCGAAGGCGCCCTTGCGGGCACGCCGGTGAGCATCATGGTGCGGGACATGACCGGAAACGTGATGGCATCCCATAGCCCCGACACGCGGCTTACGCCCGCTTCCAACACCAAACTGATCACGACGGGCTGCGCCCTGCACGCCTTTGGACCAGATTACCGTTTCAAGACCGGCCTGGGCTACTCCGGCTGCATTGAAAACGGGACGCTGGAAGGGGACCTCTACATTGTGGGCGGGGGAGATCCCACCATCGGCTCGGCCGACTCCGTTGCCTACAGGCCCGAAGCCCTGTTCTGGAAGTGGAAGACCCTCCTCCGGCAGGCCGGCATCGAGCGCATCCACGGGCGCATCATTGGCGACGGAAGTGCCTACGAAGGGCACCTGGAGCATGCCTCCTGGAACTACGACGACGTGGGCACCTACTATGCCGCCGGCTCCAACGCCCTGTGCTTCTATGAAAACGCCATCGACTACGACGTAGCGGCCGGTCCCGAGGCCGGAAGCCCCGTCCAGTTCACGCAAGTCTACCCCGAGACGCCCTGGATGAACACGCTCAACTACGGCGTCACCGGCTCCCGGGGAACGGGCAACAGCCTGTACCTGTACACCACGGACCTGGCGCCCTATGCCCAGCTCAGAGGCACTTTCGCCCTGGGCCGCCGTCCCAAGACCGAACATTTCGCCAACAAATACGGAGACCTTACCTGCGCCTACTATTTCTGGAAAAACCTGAAGGAAACCGGGTGGGAAGTAACCGGCGGCTACGCCCGCGTAAACCGCAGCGGCCATATTTCCGGGGCAGACGAATCCCGTGAAGAGCCTGCCGCAAAACCCGTACTGATGGGCTCCACGGAGTCTCCTAAAATCAGTGACATTGCCCGGCTCACCAACTGGCGCAGCGACAACTTCTACGCAGAATCCTTCCTGCGCGCCATGGGAGAAGCCGCCACCCGCAGTGCCTGCTATGACAGCTGCCGGGTAGCCATCTACGACGTCCTGGAAGACCTGGGCCTGTCTACCGGCAGCATCCAGCTGGCCGACGGAAGCGGGCTTTCACGCAACAACTACATATCGGCCCGCTGGATGACCGACTATCTCCTGGCCATGCGGAAGAGCCCCGCCTTCGGTGCCTTCCTCTCCTCCCTTCCCGCGCCCGGAGAAGGAACCCTCAGCGTGGCCAGGCTGTCCCGGAAGGGAGAGCGCGTGCGCATGAAAAGCGGCAGCATGGACGGCGTACTGTGCTACTCCGGCTACATCCTCGGGCCGGACGGAGCCCCGCGCTACTGCTTTTCCCTCCTCACCAACAACGCCATAGCGCCCGTGGGCGAAGTACGAACCGCCCTCATGGGTATTGTTGAATTTTTGCTATCTTTGTAAGTTCTATGAAGAAAGTTATCTGCATACTGATGCTGGCCTCTATGGCGCTCTCCTGCAAGGTGACACGTCAGTTCCAGGACGCTGCCGCCGAACTGTTTCGCGGAGAGGTGGTGGCCAAGGTAGGCAACCATAAGCTGTACCGCAGCCAGCTGCAGGATTACATCCCTGCCGGGGTGAGCGCCGAGGACAGCGCCAGCCTGGCCCGCCAGTGGATCAACGCCTGGGCCGAGGACCTTCTCATGCTGGACATGGCCGAGGAACAGCTCTCCGATGCCGACAAGGACGTAAACAAGGAGCTCGAAGAGTACCGCCGCACGCTGCTCAAATACCGCTACGTACAACTCTACATCAACCAGCGCCTGGACACCCTCATCACCGACGAGGAAGTGGAGCAGTACTACCTGGCCAACCCCGACCGCTTCCGTCTGGAGCGTCCCCTCATCAAAGCCCGTTACATGGTAATCCCGGCCGAGGCCCGCAGCCTGAATACGCTCATGAAAAAGATGTCTTCCGAGGACGAAATAGAGGTGATGGAGGCCGACAGCCTGGGCGCCTACGCAGCCATCAAGTATGCCAATGCCGCCGATACCTGGATGGACGCCATTACCCTGGCCCAGGAGATGGGAACCGACTACCGGAGCCTGCTCTCCTCCATCAAGAACCATTTTGCCCAGATTGAAGACGTGGGCGGCAGCATCCTCCGCATCGCCTATATCGCAGACATGGTGCCCGAGGGAAAGCCCGCCCCGCTGGAATACGTGAACGAGCGCATCCGCGACATCATCCTGAGCAGCCGCCGGCACAAACTGGAGACGGAGTTGGAGCAGAATTTGCTGGAAGACGCCAGCCGCAACCAAAAATTTGTAATTTACTAGTCTATGAAGCATATCATCCTTACCGCTGCAGCCCTTCTGACTTGCCTGGGCCTGAACGCCCAGAAATACAAAAACGGCGTCGCCGACAAAACGGTAGCCACTCTGGGCGGAGAAACCATCCTTATCTCCGACCTGGAGAGCGAAGTGCAGCAGATGCGCATGAACGGAGCCTCCAGCGACCGCGACATCCGCTGCGAACTCTTGGAAAACATGATGGAAGCCAAACTGTTCCTGATGCAGGCCCGCGTAGACTCCCTCACCGTAAACACCGAGATGGTCCAGAGCAACCTCACCCAGCGCGTGGACTGGTTCCGCACCCAGCTGGGAGGAGACGAAGAAGTGGAGAAATACTTTGGGAAACCCTTGTACAAGCTGCGTCAAGAGTGGCAGAAGGTGCTGGAAGAGCAGAGCCTCACCGAGCAGGAACGCTATGAGATTGCTTCCAAGATTGCCGAGGTAACCCCCTACGACGTCCAGAAGTACATTGAGAATACAGAGCCAGAAGACCTCCCCATGGTCCCCGTCAAATACCAGCTGAGCCAGATTTGCATATACCCGGACCGCGGGGCGGCCGCCCTGGCCGTGAAGGAAAAACTCCTGAGCCTTCGCGAACGCATCATGAACGGCGAGAAGTTCGCCACCCTGGCCCGTATCTACTCCGAGGACCCCGGCAGCGCCCGCCGCGGCGGTGAACTGGGCATGGCCTCCAAGTCCATCTTCTGGCCGGCTTTCTCCGACGCCGCCATGGCCCTGAGACCCGGCACCATTTCCCAGATTGTAGAAACCCCAGACGGTTTCCACATCATCGAAGTCATCGAGAAGAAAGGAGACATGTTCAACGCCCGCCACATTCTCATCAAACCTCAGTACACCAACGAAGACCGTGAGAAGGCTTTCTCTCGCCTGGACAGCCTCAAAACCAAAATCCAGGAAAACGAAATGAGCTTCGAGCTCGCCGCCCGCTTCTTCTCCGAAGACCTGGCCACGCGCACCAACGGAGGCCAGATGGCCGACCCTTCCACCGGTTCCTCCTACTTTGACATAGACCAGCTCAAGCCGGCCGACTACGCCGCCATCAAAGACCTCAAGGTGGGAGAAATCTCCGAGCCCGTGGAGTCCCAGGACAACGAGGGCTACCAGCAGGGCCGCTCCGGCAACCTGGTTTACAAGATAATCCGCGTGGACAAGATTATACCGGCCCACACCGCCACCTTCGAGAACGACTACACCCAGATCCTGGAAAAAGTGCAGCAGAACAAGCAGAGGGAAGCCGTAGACAAGTTCCTGGAAGAAAAAATCAAATCCACCTACATTGTCATTGATCCGCTGTTTGCAGAATGCGAATTCTCCCGCGAAGCCTGGAACAAGAGAAAATAGTGCAGAAATACCTCTCTCATAAGATTTCGACGCTGCTGCTGTCCCTGACAGCTGCGGCGTTGCCTTTGAAGGCCCAGGCGCCGGACTCCAGCAGGGTAAGGCTCATCAGTGCCCAAAGCGCCCAGCTCATAGAAAAGGACGGCCAGAACTACCGCAAGGTGGTGGGCCCTGCCAAATTCTACCACAACAAAACCTACCTGCTCTGTGACACGGCTCTCTGGAATGTGAGCACCAACATCATAGATGCCGTAGGAAACGTGAGCATTATCCAGGACCAGACACGGCTCACCAGCGAAACCCTGCAGTATGTGGTGGACGAAGACATGGCCAAGTTCCGCGGCTCCCTGGTGCAGCTGGAAGACAAAGAGCACAACACACTTCGCACCCGCTACCTGGACTACAACACCAAGGACTCCGTGGCCATTTTCCAGGACGGCGCCGCCATGCGTGACAAGGACGGCCAGGTTATCGAGAGCCTCTACGGCACCTACGACTCCAAGGCCCATCTGTTCGTATTCAACGATCAGGTGAACATGTACATGGATACCACGTTCGTAAAAACCTCCCGTCTGGAATACCGCAGCGACCTTTCCACCGCCTACTTTGGCTATGCCACCGACATGTGGCAGGACGACAAGATGCTCAGTGCCGACGACGGCTGGTACGACCGCAGCCAGGAACTCTTCATGTTCCGCGAAAACGTGCACCTGCTCACCGAGAACCAGGAAACGTGGTCGGACTCCCTGTACTATCACCGCTCCAAAAAAGACGTGGAGATGCTGGGGAACGTGGAGCTGATGGACACTACCCGCAACGTATATGCGCTGGCCGGCCGCTTCGAGTACTCCGATTCCCTGCAGCAGTTGCGCATGACCCGGGAACCCGCCATCATGTCCATCGACGAGAAAAATGAAAAGCGGGACACCCTCTACATTGGCGCCGACGTACTGCTGTACCGCAGCATCAAGAAATGCGACATTCCCGCCGACTGGACCAAGACCGCCGAAAAACGGCTGGCCGACATCTCCGGAGACCCGGTGATGGAATACCGCAGGAAGGCCGCCGAGGAAGCCCGCAAAGCCGCTGAAGAAGCGGCCAAGAACGACCCCAACCGCCCGCCGGAGCCTCAGGCTGGTCCTAAAAAGCCCGAACTCAAGGCCGATGACAAAAAACCGGCGCCCGACACCCCGGCCGACACCTCCAACGTAACGGCCCCCACCGACACCACGCCGGCGGCGCCCGACACCTCCAAGACCGCCTTCCTCTGGGGCTCAAAGCGTGTACGCCTGTTCCGCCGGGACCTCCAGATGGCCGGCGACTCCCTCACCTACACAGACCTGGATTCCCTGGTGCGTCTGTATCAGGACCCTATCTTCTACAACGAAGGCAACCGGCAGTACGCCGCGGACAGCATTTACATGGTCATCAAGGGCAAACAACTCCAAAAGGCCCACCTCCTTTCCAACGCATTCATCACCATCCAGGAAGACCCGCACAGCTACGACCAAATCCGGGGAGCGGAGATGGTCGCCTACTTTGACTCCACCAGCGCCCTCACCCGCTTTGACGCCCTGGGCGGTGCCGCTTCCCTGTTCTTCCTGGAAGAGAAAGGCGCCCTGGCCACCGTGAACAAGGTGGAGACCAAAATGATCTATGCCACGTTCAAGGACGGAGAGATTGAGCGCATGTACTATTACGACAATCCCAAGAACGACGGCTATCCCACCGTACAGCTGCCGCAGGACGACAAGCAGCTCAAGGGCTTTCGCTGGGAGCCGGAGCGCCGCCCGGCCTCCCCGCTGGACGTAACCACCCTGGTGCCCCGCCCCAGCGAACGCACGTCCTACCTGGCCCGGCCGCATACGGAGTTCCGCCAGACCAACGACTACTTCCCCGGCTATATCAGGAAAGTATACCGTGACATTGCCATCCGCGACTCCCTTGCGGTTGTACGCCAGCGGGAAGAGCAGCGCCGGAAGGAGATGGAAGCCCTGGCCCCGAAGGACACAGTGGCGGTAACGGCCCCCGCCGACACCCTGGCACAGCAGGCCGATACCCTCGCCAACCTGCCCGCGGCACCGGACAGCCTCGCCGCGCCCACGGTCCTTCCCGACTCCCTCGCCGCAGTGCCTGCCGACACCCTGTCACAGGAAAAGCCCCTCACCCGCGCCCAATTGAGGGCCCTGGAGAAGGAGCAGAAAAAGGCTGAACGGGAGCGTCTGAAGGCCCAGAAACAGGCCGCGCGCGAAGCAAAGTGGGCCGAGGAAGACCGCATTTACCAGGAAAAACAGGCCGCCAAGAAGCAGAAGAAACTGGAAAAGGAGCGGGCCCGCAAGCTGAAGGCGCTGCGGAAACTGGAAAGGAAAGCGCAGAAAGAGCGCGCCCTGTTTGAGAAGTATCTCCAGCGGGAAAGGGAAAGAGCACAGAAAAAGAATAAAACCAAACAATAAGCTTATGAAAAAAACCGTACTTGTTTCCGGCGGCGCCGGATTTATCGGCAGCCACGTAACCGTGGAACTGATTGAAGCCGGCTACGATGTTGTTGTAGCCGATAACTTCTCCAACTGCGACCGCACCTGCTTTGAAGGTGTCCAGAAAATTACCGGACGCACCCTGCCGCTGGAAATCGTTGACTTTTGCGACGCTGCCGCCGTCAAGGCCCTGTTTGCCAAATATCCCATCGATGCCGTCATCCACTTTGCCGCCTTCAAGGCAGTGGGCGAGTCGGTGGAAAAGCCCCTCATGTACTACAAGAACAACCTGATGAGCTTTATCAACGTACTGGAAACAGCCCAGGAGAAAGGTGGATGCAACGTGCTGTTCTCTTCATCGGCCACCGTTTACGGAGAACCCGACTCCGTGCCCGTAACCGAGAACACGCCCCGCAAGCCGGCCACCTCTCCCTACGGCAACACCAAGACCATGTGCGAAGATATCCTCCGGGATGCCGTCAAGGCCTCCAAGGGCGTCCTGAAAGGCATACTCCTCCGCTACTTCAACCCCATCGGCGCACATCCCAGCGCCCTCATCGGAGAACTTCCCCGCGGCGTTCCCAACAACCTGGTACCGTTCATCACCCAGACGGCCATTGGAAAACGCGAATGCCTGAGCATCTTCGGAAACGACTATCCCACGCCCGACGGCACCTGCCAGCGCGACTTCATTGACATTGTAGACCTGGCCAAGGCGCACGTCTATGCCGTCACCCGCATGATCGAGGGCAAGATGAAGGAAGACGTGGAAGTGTTCAACGTGGGTACCGGCCGTCCGCTGAGCGTGATGGAGCTGGTGAACGCCTTCGAGAAGGTGAATGGCGTAAAGGTGAACTACAAAATAGCTCCCCGCCGCGCCGGCGACATCACCGCCATCTGGGCCGATCCCACCAAGGCCAACACGCAGATGGGCTGGAAAGCGACCCGCACCATCGAGGAAACCCTCAAGGCCGCCTGGGCCTGGGAGTGTCACCTGGCCGGGAAATAAGAGCGGAAAGCGGCGCGGTAACTGGCGCCTACCGGTAAGATAACATCACCGTCCAGGACGGCAGTGGTTGCGCTCGAAGCACGGACGCGGTCCAGTGCCACGATATAGGAACGGTGAATACGGATAAAACGGCTGGACGGGAGTTCCTGTTCCAGCCGTTTCAGGCTGTAGAGCACGATAAGGGGTTCTTCCTTTCCATCCAGGAAGATTTTCACATACTCGCTCATGCTCTCGATGTAACGGATGTCGCCAAGCGGCACCGTGACAGTTTTGTAGTCTGCCTTGAAACTGATGGAGTCCGGAGCGGCGTCGGGAGTGGACAAAGCGGGCCTGCGCCGGAGAAGGCGTATGGCCGACACTACGCAAAGGGTCATGCAAACCACCATTACGCTGATGATGGCCACTTTCCCCTCGATCATCATGGGCGGGCGGCCACCGGGACCGGGGCCGCCAGGCGCGGGAGCGCCGGGGAAAGGACCGCCGGGGGGAGGCCCCTGCTGCATGGGAGGCCGATGCGCCAGAAGCAGCCATACCGCCATCGCCAGCAGGACCAGCGAGGCCGAAATGAAAGCTGCCGCCGCAAAAGTGCGTTTCTTCTGAACATCCATCATTACGCAAAAATACAAAAAAATTCTGTTCGCTGAGAAAAAACGCACGTTCGCTGAAAAACCCGGTCTTAGACAACTTCAGGCCGGGTTTTTGACATAACCTGCTTTCAGATAAAAAATGAACGCCATGAAAAAGATATGGATGGAAATCCTGGCAGCGGCCGTGCTCGCTGCGGGATGCAGCAAAGACAGCATTATCGATGAAGGAAGCGGAATCGAGCCCCTTCCCTCTACCGAAGAAGAAGAAACCGATACAGAAGAAACGCCCACGACGCGGACCATTACCATCGTGTTCTCCGACAACGGAGATGCTGTGGTGACGGGCGACGGGAACGGGATAGTCCAGGTTAACGGCAACGAAGTGACCGCCGACAACACGGCCTACAACGAGGTTATCGAATACATCCTCCAGGGCAGCACCGCCAACGGCTTTTTCAAGACCTACTCGGGGAACCGCCAGACCATCGTCCTGGACGGTGTGTCCCTTGTGAATCCGGCCGGCGCCGCCATCAACAACCAGGGCAAGAAGAAATGCTACCTTATTGTCAATGGCAAAAACCAGCTCTCCGACGCGGCATCGGCCTCCTACGACTCCGGCGACGAAGACATGAAGGCGGTCCTGTTCTCGGAAGGCCAAGTGGTCGTTAGCGGCAGCGGTTCGCTCACCGTAACGGCCCTGAACGCACAGGGAAAGGGTGCCATCACCACCGACGACTACCTCTATCTGACAGAGAATCCAGCCATCACCGCATGGGCCGGCAGCAGTGCAGGCCACGGCATTCGCGGAAAAGAATACGTCCGCATTGCCGGCGGCACCCTCAACGTGACCACCCAGGCCGCCATGAAAAAGGGCATCACCTCCGACGGCTTTGTGCTGGTCGAGGGCGGCACCACTACCATTAATGTGAGCGGAGGGGTAGCCTACGACAGCGAGGACGGGGAATATACCGGGACGGCCGGCATCAAGGCCGACAATTACTTTGGCATGACGGGCGGCACAGTAACCATCACCAATACCGGTGCCGGCGGCAAGGGCATTCGGGCCGGCAGCTATAATTACTATACGGAAAACGGCAGCCTGGGAGACAGCTACGTCAGCGGCGGCACCCTTGTCATCACGACCTCCGGACGGGAAAGCAACGACGTGTCGGTCAAAGCCATCAAAATTGGCTATAAGGAAGGAAGCGGCAGAAGCTACGTGTATGGCGGGAACTTCCTGGTGAGCGGTGGCAGCATATCGGCCGACAGCGCCAAAGGAGAATCCGTGGAAGCCAAGGGGAAGATTACCGTCACGGGCGGCAGTCTCTATGCTTACTCCGGCAGTGACGACGCCATCAACAGCCAGGGAGAAATGGCCATCACGGGCGGCTATGTCTATGGCCATTCCACCGGCAATGATGCCATTGACGCCAACGGCGACATGAAACTCTCCGGAGGCCACGTCTTTGCCGTCACCACAGCCGGGGCGCCCGAAGTGGCCCTGGACGCCAACACCGAGGGCGGTTACAAGCTCTACATCAACAGCGGCGCCACTGTAGTGGCTTACGGCGGCCTGGAAAACGGCTATTCGGCTTCCCAGAGCGTGTATAGCATGAGCTGCAGCGCAGGAGGCTGGAACGGCCTGTGGAACGGCAGCTCGTTCATCGCCGCCTTCAAGGCACCTTCCGGCGTCTCGAGCGTAGCCGTGAGCGCACCTTCGCTCTCCCAGGGGTACACCGGCGTATCGGCAGGAGAACCCGTGTGCAATGGAGTATGGGCGGCCGATGGTATCTCCGGCGGAACCGCCGTGAGCCTCACCACGTATTCCGGCGGGCAGGGCGGTCCCGGAGGCGGCGGCGGATGGCCCGGCGGTCCCGGAGGCGGAGGGCGCCTCTGGTAGCAAAAAAATCGCTATCTTTGTAAGCTATGCAAGGATTAGAAAAAATGGGGGCCATTACGCTGGACGAGATGAACGCCGTCAAGCTGATGAACCGCATCGATTCCAAATACGTAACGAGCGAAGCCACGCTGCTGCGCATGCTGGATGCAGCTGCAGCAGCCGGCTATCGCGCGCTGGAAACCGAAGGCGTCCGTATCAGCCCCTACGACTCCGTCTACTACGACACGGCAGGCCTCACCATGTTCTACCTGCATCACAACCGCAGGCTCGTGCGGCAGAAAGTGCGCACCCGCCAGTACGTAAACTCCGGAGACAGCTTCCTGGAAATCAAGCGCAAGAACAACCACGGCCGCACCAGCAAGAAGCGCATGTCCATTCCCTCCGACAAGATGATGGACTTCGGCTCCATCCCCGAGGCCGCGGACTTCCTGGCCCGGTACTCCTGGTTCCAGGCCGGAGAGCTCTCGCCGTCGGCCCGCACCTGTTTTTCCCGCATCACCCTGGTGAACCCCGCGCTCACCGAGCGCCTTACCATTGACACGAAACTGGCTTTCACCAACTTCCGCACCGGCCTCGGGACCACCCTGGAAGACGCCGTCATCATCGAGCTCAAGCAGGACGGCCGGGCTGCCAGCCAGATGAAGGGCATCCTCCTGGACCTTCGCATCAAACCGCTCCGCGTGAGCAAATACTGTATGGCCATCACCCTCACCGACCCTTCGGCCAAGACCGGCCGCTTCAAGGTAAAGGTACGGGCCATTGAAAAGATCATCGGCAAAAAACTGACAACGATATGATACCTGACTTCCTCTTCCGCCTTGTGCAGGACGACCTCTCCTCCTTCGGAGACGTGGACATGAACGACGACCTCCCCCTGGACGTCCAGACCATCACCGACGCCATGATGACTACGGCGCAGAAGGTGGCCGAACTGGGCATCCGCTTTGCCCTGAATCTCCTTGTATGCTGGATTCTGGTGCACTTTTTCTACTATCGCAAGAGCCGCCGCCGCGACTACTACTTCACCTTCATGATTTTCTCGTCGGCCATGCTCACCCTGCTCTACATCATGGGTAACGTGGAAGTGGGCGTGGGCCTCACCCTGGGCTTGTTCGCCATCTTCGGAGTCATCCGCTACCGCACCGAGACCGTTCCCATCCGGGAAATGACCTACCTCTTCGTAATCATTGCCCTCGCGGCTGCCAATGGCCTGGCTCCCATCTACAACGTGGTAGACGTAGCCACTACGCCGCACTACGCCCTGGGATGGGGGAATGTAGCGGTAATGGCTCTTGTGAATGCGCTCATCATCCTGCTGGTCTGGATCCTCGAAAGCGAGAGCCTGGTCCGGCACACCACCACCAAGCTGGTGCTCTACGACAAGATTGATCTCATTGTCCCCGAGCGCCGGGAAGAGCTCATCGCAGACCTCGAAAAACGCATCGGTGTCAAGGTGGAGAACGTGGAGATTGGCCATGTAGACTTCCTCAAGGATGCCGCCTTTATCAAAGTGTACTATTACCTGCCCAAGGGAGAGAGCAATTCCATCAATACCCTCACCCGGGCCAAAGACTACGTAGAGTAATGAAAAGACTTTTCCTTCTCATAGCGCTGGTTCTTCCGTCCGGCGCCTTTGCCCAGACTGCCACGGAATGGGGCGCCCGCGCCTCGGTAGAGGCCAACTACAAGATTTCCAAAGGAGTACACCTCTATGCCGAGGAGGAGCTTCGCACGGAGAACGCCTCCCTGGGGAGCATACGCACCACGCTGGGTTTTACCTACAAGCCTTTCAAGGCCCTCAAACTGGGGATAGGATACACGCTCATCAACCCCCGGGACATCAGTACCGCCACTTTCAAGGCGCCCCGCCACCGCGTATTTGCCGACATTACCGGCAGCTTCCACCTGGGATACTTCCAGTTCTCCCTCAAGGAACGCTTCCAGTATACCCGCCGCACCGGCGATTTCAACGTATATCAGAGCACACCCAATGCTCTGGCGCTCAAGAGCAAGTTCACCATCAAATACAAGGGATTCGACGTAGCCGAACCCTACGTCTCGTTTGAGCTGCGCACCGCCCTCAACGAACCCTGGGGTACCACTAGCGGAGAAGCCCAGTGGAACAAGAGCGGTACCAAGACCTACTACAACTACACTCCCTCCGGCTACACGCACGTGTACAACAACCGCTACCGGGGAGAGGTGGGCGTTTCCTTCAACTTTAGCAAAAGACATGAGCTCAAGCCCTACCTGCTTATAGATTATAACGACAAATATGAGCTGGACACAAACACTGAAGGCACAAAGCTTTTCAGTGCCCAATATGACAATTCAATCATGCTGAGCCCCGGTTTGAGCTATATTTTCAGCTTTTAGCGCTTACAGTTCGTAATAAAAATATTAAAAAATCCTTTGCTATCTCAGAAATAAGCCTTACATTTGCCGCCGACAAAGGAATGTGTATTCTTTTAATTTATTAGAACTATGAAGAAAGTATTTATGTCTGTGGCCGTGATCGCCATGATGGCCGCCACCGTTGCTTGTGGTAACAGCAACAACAACAAGAAAGCTGAAGAAGCCGCTGCAGAAGCTGCCGAGCAGGTAGACACCACCGTTTGCCAGGCCGTTGAGAACGCCGCCCAGGAGGTGAAGGAAGCCGCTCAGGATGCCGCTGTCGAGAAGATCGAAGAGGTTGCCGAGGCCGCCAAAGACGCTGTGAAAGGCGAGTAAAGTTTTATTTAAACAGAGACCTTACCAGGGCAGGGATGTCGGCCACTTTGACCACATCAATGCCCTGGGTTTTTTTATCAAAGTGGGTATAGCTGCTCACAAAGATGCGCTTGAACCCCACGCGGGCCGCTTCTACAGCCCTGCGTTCGGCCTGCGAAACAGGACGGATTTCTCCGCTCAGGCCCACTTCCCCCGCAAAGCAGACATCTGAGGGAAGGGAATAATCGAAATTGGAAGAAAGCACGGCGGCCACTACAGCCAGGTCGCAGGCCGGGTCGTTCACCTTGAGACCGCCTGCCATGTTGAGGAAGACGTCCTTCTGCCCCAGTTTGAAGCCGGCACGACGCTCCAGCACAGCCAGGAGCATATTGAGCCGGCGCACGTCAAAACCGGTTGCGCTGCGCTGTGCGGTTCCGTACACGGCCGACGACACCAGCGCCTGTACCTCGAACAGAAAGGGACGGTTGCCGTCCAGCATGGCCGATATGGCCGTGCCGCTGAGGCCCTCCTCGTGCATGGGGATAAGGAGCTCGGACGGATTGGCCACCTCACGGAGGCCGGTGCCCGTCATCTCGAACACCGCCAGCTCCGAGGTGGAGCCAAAACGGTTTTTAATGCTTCTGAGAACACGGTAGGCGCCGCGGTTTTCTCCCTCAAACTGCAGCACAACGTCCACGATGTGTTCCAGAATCTTGGGGCCCGCAATGGTGCCTTCCTTGGTGATATGGCCAATGAGGATAACCGGGATGCCGCTGGATTTGGCAAAGCGCAACAGCTGGGCGGCCACTTCCTTGATCTGGCTCACGCTGCCGGCGGTAGAATCCACCTGCTGGCAATACATGGTTTGCACAGAATCTACGATGATAAGGTCCGGGGCGGTTTCCTCTGCCTCCGCCAGAATGGCGCCCATGTCGGTTTCGCTGTAAATGAGGCAGTTGGAGACGTCCCCTCCCAGGCGGTCGGCTCTCATCTTCACCTGCTTTACGCTTTCCTCGCCGGTGACATAGAGCGTCCTGAGCTCCGGCCTGTGCAAAGGCAGCTGCAGCGAAAGGGTACTCTTGCCTATACCGGGCTCGCCGCCCATGAGCACCAGGGAGCCTTTCACGATGCCCCCACCCAGCAGGCGGTCCACCTCCGGGGAGCCCAGCGAAACGCGGTCTTCCTGGGTAGTGGAGACATCCTTGAGGGGCATAGGTTTGCGGGAAGCGCCGGGCACCGTCATGGTTCCCGTCTTCTTCCCGCTCACTACTTCCTTCTCCACGAAGGTATTCCATTCGCCGCAGGACGGGCATCGGCCCATCCATTTGGCGTATTCATTGCCGCAGTGGCTGCAAAACCACACGGTCTTTGTCTTTGCGCTTGCCATAGTAACGCAAAGATACAAAATTATTATTTCTGGAACACTCTCACGTAATCCACTTCCATGGATTGCGGCCAAATGCTGTTGTCCATACCGCGCATGCCGCCCCAGTCTCCGCCTACGGCGAGGTTCAGGATGAGGTACTCGTCGCTGTCAAAGGGCCAGTAGTCGGCACCCTTCTGCGCAGGCTTCTCGAAGGTGAGATATACGTTGTCGGGGCTGTCCAGATAGAACTGGATTCTTTCATCCTCCCAGTTCATGCCATACACGTGGAAAGCGGTTTCCACATCGCCGACGGTCCTGCTGGCCGTAGACTTGGGAACCCACCCGGAGAGCGTGGCTGTAGTATGAACGGTGGTGTAGATGATGTTCTTGTCGCAGCCTACATACTCCAGAATATCCAGTTCGGAGTAGCTGGGAGCTGCATGGCGGCCAAACATCCAGATGGCGGCCCAGGTTCCCTTTCCGGAGGGCATCTTGGCGCGCACCTCAACCCTTCCGCGGTGGAATTCCACCTTTCCCTGCGTGGTAAGGCGGGCCGATGTATAGCTGCCCTCCGCCTCACGGTCGTCTTCCTTGATGGCGGTGATGATGAGCTTTCCATCCTCCAGGTGGGAGTTGGCGGTAGCGTTGGTATAGTTCTCCAGCTCGTTGTTTCCCCACTGGCCGGTGCCCAGGTCATAATTCCATTTCTTAAGGTCCAGGGTTTTTCCCAGAAACTCGTCGGCCCAGAGAAGATGCTCTCCGGCTTTCTCGTAACGGGAATCGGAAGCCACGCCCACTTTGAGGGTATGGGTTCCTTCTTCCCCGTCCCGGCGCACATGCAGCGTCACTTCATAGCTCCCGGCCTTGGGGAAATAATGCACCAGCGAGGTGCCGCTGTAGTTCTTTCCGGGTTCGTCAGAAAAAGTCCAGCTGCACACGTCTCCGGGCTTCAGGTCCTCTGCCGTAAAAGTGATGAAGTTGGGACAGTCCGCATCCTTTTCGTAGGTATAGCGGACAGGGAACGATTGCCCGTCCATCGGGGCACAGGCTGCCCCGAGGACGAGAATCGCAAACACTACTATTAATCTATTCATTTCTGCTATAGATTCAAGGTATTCCAGACAGCCTGGGTAAGGGATGTCTGAGCGCTGGTGGAGTCGTAGTCGACACACCAGATGAACATGCCGGCGCTCTCAGGGGTTTCTTTCACGATGAGGGCTTTGGACGTAGCACTATTGGTGCCCGTTGCGCCGGTATAATACAGGCCGCTTTCCAGATTGAGGTAACAGCTGGAAGAGGCCGATGCATCCATCTTGAGGATCTCGGAGTAGGTGGGCCATCCCAGATACTGGTCCTGGTTGCCCCAGGTGATGGTAACACCGTCGGGGTACTGGTAGTGGATACCAAAGGCACCTACGCCTACCATCTGCTTGCTGTAGGGGAAGCCGGCAGCATTCAGGAAGTTGCCATAGAAGTCGTTCACATACCAGTCGGGAGCAAAGTCGCAGGGGGTGAGGTCCAGGGCGCCGAACAGAAGGAGGTTGATCCAGTCCAGTTCTGCCTCGGCCTGGCCCAGGAAGTAGAACTCATAGCTGTTCCAGGCGCGCGGCACGGAAGCCGTTACCAGGTATTTGAGGCGTTCTCCTTCACGAACGGCCGGGAAGGCGGCTCTCAGCTCCTTGATAAACTGCACGATGGCTTCCTTCTCCTGGATGGCGCCGGCGTCGCAGTTGAGTTCGTTCACATATACGTTCACGCCGTCCAGGTCCAGATCGGCCACCAGCTTCTTGATGTCGGCCACGAGGGAAGCGCGAAGCGCGTCATCGGCCACCACCGTCTGGAAGACCATGCTGTTGTAGAGACCCGAGCCGGCAGGCATGTTGATGATGCCGGTGACATCGGCCTGCACATACACGCCCTTGTTGTGGGCCAGTGAGACCAGGGTCTTCAGGGTGGCAAGCTTGCCGGCGTCGAGAAGTTCCAGTTTGCCGGCATCGGTTACCTGGAAGGAGGTGATCAGGAGGTGCGAGATGTAGTCCCACTGCACCATGTCGGCGTTTCCGCTGGTGGTGACAACACCCATCACCTTGTGGGCGGGGTTCTTGGGCACGAACGGCACCTGGATGGCCACGGTGGCCTGGCGGTAGTTGAGGATGCCGTTACGCTCGGCCTCGAAACGGAGGGTGAAGCCTTCGGTTCCTTCAATGGGATATTCGATGGAAGGCGTGGTGGACACCACGTTCCCGTCTATGAGCCAGCGCACGGAGGTTCCTTCGAGCGGAGAAACCTGGGCGGTGAATTTGATTACGTCTCCTACACTGTAAACCTGGCTGCTGGACCATTCCATGTAAATGTAGGGCGTTTCGTCGGGGCCGAACTCGGGGTCGCTCACTTTCTCGCCTGCACAGGAGGCAAGGACAAGAGCGCTCAGAAAGCCCATCAGATATTTCATGGTTTTCATTTTGCTGTGTCTTTTGAAGGGTTACTGCTTGTCCCACCATACACCTACCGTCCAGTCATAACCGGGTACACGGTCAATGGCGGCCTGGTAGTTCTCGGGGTTCTTGATCTGCTCCTCTACCGGATAGAGAAGGCGGCGGGGCGTCTTTCCGCCAGACTGGTTGCGGGCCGGGTCGCGGTTGAGGAACACGATTTCCGGAATGCCGGTACGGCGCCAGTTGGCAAAAGCCTCGAAGGGATTGAAGATGTGGCCCACCCAGATTTGCATGTTGATCTGCTCCAGGGCCTCGGCCTGGTTGGCCGAGAGCGGGTTGGCTGCTACAAAAGCTGCGATGGAGGCAGCACTGGGCTGGATATCCTTGTTATATACCTTCATCTGCTCCACACCGGCGACAAGAGCCTTCTCAAAGTGCTCGGCGGCGGTGCCGGTACCGAGGCCCCAGCGGAGGGCGGCCTCGGCCAGGAGGAGTTCCACCTCGGCGTATCCCATGTTTACATAAGGGGCGTCGTAGGCATAGAAGAACGCGCTGGGCTGCAGGTACTGCATGTGCGGGGTCACTTCCTCGGTTACGCCGTCTCCGTTCACGTCAATCTGCAGGGACGGGTCGGGGTTGGAAGCATCGTTGTCGTAGTTCTCCCAGTCAAAGCGGTCGGTAGCGCGGGCCATGGCGGCATAGGAGCCCTTCTGGGCATAGACCAGGTCGGTGATATCCTGCTTGAGGTCGTCGTTGAAATAGCTGGCGGCGAGGATTCTGAGGCGAGGGTCACCGGTCTCTTCCAGATACTGGATGAAACGACGGGAATACCGGAAGTTGTGGGGGTCTGCGCTCAGGCGGTTGGAGACGGCATTGCCGCGTCCGGGACCGGCCGAGGGGTTGGCCACGTTCTCATACTTGATGCGGCAGAGATCCTCGACGGAAGTCATCACGCCGTTGGCAATGGCCTTCCGGGCCTCTTCCTTGGCCTTCTCCGAGTTCACCTTCACCAGGCGCATGGCAAGACGAAGATGCAGGGAGTTGGCGTACTTGCGCCACTTCTCGGTGTCGCCGCCGTAGTACTGGTCGTAGGTAAGAATGTCGGTACCGGTGCGAAGCTCGTCGTCGGCTATGTCCAGCTGCTTGAAGAAGTCGTCATAGATGGCCTCCTGGGTATCGTATGCAGGCTTCAGGATGCCTTTGTAGTAACCTTCACCGGCATCGAAATAAGGGATGTCACCATAAAGATCGGTGAGCTGGGCAAAGGTATAGACACGCAGGATACGGCCAGCTGCATTGATATTCTTGCGGGCAGGGTCGTCGGCCGTACGGTCCACGATGTCGGCCAGTCCCTTGGACATGCGCGTGTAGCGCTGCAGCCAGAGCTCGCCCATGTAGGAATCGTTCTTGATGGCCAGGCAACCATACTCGGTGGTTCCCCAGTCACCGCACCACTGCTGCACGAAGCCGCCCGGATACATGAAGTGACGGTGCCACTCCTGGTAGTCGTTGGTGGGCATGGCCTGCAGGTTGGGCAGGAGGATGTTGGGATCCATGTCGGTAGACTTGGTGGGGTCCTGGTTCAGGTTTCCAAAGTCGCTGCATCCGGCTAAAACCGCCAGCGAAGCAATGGCCAGGGATATAATGCTCTTTTTCATAAGTCTCGCGGTATTAGAAGGAAAGTCTTACACTGAAGCCCCAGGCGCGGCGGGAAGGCAGGGAGCCATACTCGAAGCCCTGGCCGTTGCCGTTGTTGTAGCTGGATTCGGGGTCAATGTTGGGAAGGTTGGAATAAAGGGTCCAGAGGTTGCGGCCATACATCGACAGGCTTACACCGGTGAGCGGCGTACGGGCCAGCCACTTCTTGTTGAGGCTGTAGGAGAGCGTGAGCTCGCGGAGCTTGATGAAAGAAGCGTCATAGATGAACGGCTCGGGAGTACCGGCGCTCTGGAAGTAGGCCCAGTATTTCTGGGGATCCACAGGCGTCTGGTTGGTTTCCCAGACGGGATTGTCCTCCGTGCCCACATTCACGACACCCTTGCCCACGTAACCGCCGGTAGGGGTCCAGTCGGAGAGCTGCACGTTGGCGGCCTTGCGCTGTTCCTCCGACGCGTACCAGGCTTCGCGGCCTTCCAACGTGCGCAGGGAAGTACCGTTTCCGCAGGCCATCATGTCGGACATGGAATAGACGTCGGCGCCCCATTTTACGTCAAAGAGGGCACTCAGGGACAGGCCCTTCCAGCTAAGGGAGGTGCCGATACCGGCCGTCCAGTCATAGACGCCGTTCCCCAGCACTTCCAGCTTGCTGCCCACCAGCGGGTAGCCGTTGGAGCCGTAGATGACCTCTCCGTCGGGGTTGCGGAGGAGTTTCTTTCCGAGGATGGCGCCGAAGGCTTCACCTTCCACGGCCTCGATCATGGCACCGGCCCAGCGGGCCTCGGCCAGCGGATACTCCTTCAGCTCCGGATGCAGGGACTCCACCTTGTTGATGTTGCGGGCAAAGTTCACGTTGGCCGACCAGGTAAAGTCGCGGGCCTTGATAATCTCGGCGTCCAGGGCCAGTTCCACGCCCTTGTTGGAGATGACGCCGCTGTTGATCATGGCCGATGAGTAACCGGTGGTGGAGGAGATGGGAAGACTCATGATCTGGTCCTTCGTGCGGGAAGAATACCAGGTGAAGTCTACGCCGATGCGGTTGAAAAACTTCAGGTCCAGACCCAGCTCGTAGGAATAGGTGCGGGTGGGCTTGAGGTCCAGGTTGGGAATGCGCTCGGAGGCGATGTCACCGAGAGGCATGCCGTTCAGGGTATAGGGCAGCACGCCGTAGTTGAGGTTGAGCTGATAGGGGTCGGTGTCGCCGCCCACCTCGGCCCAGGAAGCGCGCAGCTTGCCGAAGCTCAGGACAGAATTGTCCTTGAGGAGGTTGGAGAACACGAAGCTGCCGGAAACGGAAGGATACATGTAGGAGTTGTGACCCTTGCGGAGCGTGGAGGACCAGTCGTTGCGCAGGGTGAAATCCAAGTACAGGAGGCCCTTCCAGCCCAGGTTCACGGCGCCGTACACGGAACGTACCTGCTTGCGGCTGTGGTTGTAGGTGAGCTCGCTGTCAATGTAGTTGGTAATGCTCTCCATGCCGGGGATAATCTGGTTGGAACCGGCATTGGCGGTATATTCGCTGTCAAAGAACATGAGGTTGCCGCCCACGAAGGCAGAGAGGTCGAAGTCCTTGCCCAGCTTGGTGTCATAGCGGATGAGACCCTCCACGTTGGTTTCGTTCACCAGGGCGGTGGTCTCGGTCATGGCGCCCTGCAAGGCGATGGGCGTATCGATGGCATTGAAGTCCGTCATGCGGAACTTGTAGAAGTCGGTACCCGCACGCAGCTGGGCGCTGAGGCCGTCAATAATCTGATAGCTAGCCAGAACGTAACCCATAACGCGGTCCTTCACGGAAGTGTTGCGCATATTGTTGATGGACCAGTACGGGTTGATGCGGTAAATGTTGCCGCCGTTCCAGTCCATGTACTTGCCGTACTCGTCCTGATAGCTTTCTCCCAGCCACTTCTGGTCAATGTTGGGCGCCAGGCCGATGAGGCTGAGGCCCACGTTGTTGGGGGAGTCGGACAGGGCGGGACGGTTGGTCACCTTCTCCACGGAGTAGTTGACGCGGCTCTCGAGGCGGAAGCCCTTGAACAGCTCGGCCCCGGTCTTGAGCATGATGGACGTGCGGCTCATGCCCGATGCGGGGACGATGTCCCGGTTACGCATGTCGGAGAGGGACACGAGGAGGTTGCTCTTCTCGTTACCGGTGCTCATGGACAGGGCATTGGTGAAGGTGGAACCGGTGCGGAAGAAGCTGGAGATATTGTCGGCCACATTGGTGTAGGGCATCTGGCGGCCGTCGTAGATGTAGCCCGTGAGCTCCTTGTTGAGCTTGGCGCCCCAGGCCGACTGGGAAATGCCCCGGCCCACCTCGACGGTAAGCGGAAGCTCGCCGTTGCGGCCGGCGCCGTACACGCGCTGGTAGTCGTTGAACTTGGAAAGCTGGTTCACGAAGTCCACGCTGGAAGAGAAGTCAATGTTGAATCCTTTCTTGCCGGCCGACTTGGTGGTGATGAGGATGACACCGTTGGAAGCGCGGGAACCGTAGAGGGCCGCAGCCGATGCTCCCTTGAGGATGGAGACGGACTCGATGTCCTCGGGGCTGATGCTGGAGAGACCGTCGCCCATGTCGTAGCCACCCCACATGCCGGCCTGACCCAGGCTGGAGTTGTCCATGGGGACGCCGTCCACTACATATAAAGGTTGGTTATTGCCGGAGAGTTCACCGTTACCACGGATGACGATACGGGTAGAGCCGGAAGGACCGGCCGTAGTACCGGAGATGTCCACACCGGCCACTTTTCCGGCCAGTGCGTCCATGGCATTGATGGGGCGGGCTCCGTTGAGCTCCTCGGAATTCACCTGCTCCACGGCATAACCCAGCGCCTTGGTCTCACGCTTGATGCCCAGGGCCGTGACCACTGCGTTTTCCAGCAGGGTGGCGTCGTCCTGGAGGGTAATGTTCAAGGTGGAGGATCCGTCGGCCTTGACAGTGACCGTAAGGAATCCGATGGAGGAAACAGTGAGTTCGCAGGGAACGGGTACCGTAATGGTAAAGCGGCCGTCGGCATCGGTGAAAACGCCGTTACGCGTTCCCGTCTGCACCACATTGGCGCCTACCACGGGCTGCCCGTCGGAGGCAGCAGTCACTGTACCTGAAATAGAGCGGGAGTTCTGTGCGAAGCTCACCGTCGCGGACAGCATGACCATGCCGGCCGCCAGTATTCTCAGTAACTTCATGGTTTTTTTGTGTTGTTAAGTATTGGTTGTGTCTGGCTGCAAAGTTATCCCTCGCGGCCCGGAAACACGTGCCCATTTTGTCTAAAATAACTCAGTTTTTGTATATATTTGCAAAAAAAACATCGGTTTTTATGCACGGGAGACTACTGAGGGGATGCTGCCTGGCGCTCCTGTTTCTGCTTTCTACAAGCGTCCAGGCCCATTATCACCAGAAACAGATTGGTATCGGGGAAGGACTTTCCCAACCTACGGTGAGCACGGTGGTTCCCGACAACCACGGCAACATCTGGATTGGCACCCGCTTCGGGCTCAACCGCTACCGGAACGGACATATCAAGCGCTACATAGACGACAACAGCCCCTCCCCCGCCATTACCGGCAACCAGATTGGATTCCTCTTCATGGACTCCCACGAGAAACTCTGGGTCTCTACCGACCTGGGGCTGTCCCTCTATTCGGAGTCCGAAGACATATTCGTACGCACCAGGACCGAAGCCGTCCTCTGCGCCCACGAAACGCCCGAGACCATCTACTTTGGAGGATACGAAGGCCTGCTCCTGTACAACAAGACCGATGGCACCTATGAGCGGAAGCTCCCCGAGGAAGCGGTTCCCGTCATCCTGGCCATCTATCCCGGGGCCGATGGAAAGCTGCTGCTGGTGAGCCGCTCCCACGGGCTCTATCTCTACGAGCCGGGAAGCAGCAGCTGGCAGCCGGTGCCTCTGGCAATGGAGGCCCCCGGCCAGATGATTCTCCAGAGCATTCTCAAGGACGGTCTGCTGTATCTGTCCTCCTACCGGCAGGGCGTTTACCAGGTGAATCCCGGGACGGGAGAAATCCTTGCCCACTGGGATGCGGCCCATTCGGGGCTCACCTTCGACATTGTGCTGTCTATGGCTCCTTTCCGGGACCATATTCTCCTGGGCACCGACGGCGGCGGCATCTGCGCGCTGAACCCTTCCGACGGCCGCATCCAGACGCTCCCGGCCCTTCTGGGGATTCCGGAGCACAGTTTCCCTTCCAGTTCCTTTACCTTCCTGCACGTGGGTACCGACGGCAGCATCTGGGCCGGAAGCGTGCACCACGGCCTGTTCTGCCTGCGGGAGACGGCCATCGGCAGCTTCCGGGAGACAGACGGCCTGTCGGAGATTGTCATCAACGACCTGTGCCTGGATGCGGACGGCCGCGTCTGGCTGGCCACGGACGGCGGCGGCCTCAACGTGTACCGGCCCGATGACGGCACCATCGGCCCGGTCAAAGGATTTTCCACGGAAATTGTCTCTTCCCTCTGTCCTTTCTCCAACGGGAAGCTGCTTCTTTCCGCGTTCAGCGGGGGACTTTACGTTTACGATCCCGCCAGCGGCAAAAAAACGCGCTTTTACATCATGGACCGGGAAAACGACGAGAAAGAGATCCAGTCCGGCTATACGCCTTCGCTGGCCCGGTCGGGAGACTACATCTACATTTTTGGCGCCTCCACCTACTGCTACCAGCTCTCCACCCGGCGCTTTTACCGTTTTCCCGTCCAGGAGGAGCTGCAGGGCCTGCAGGGATTCTGGGCCGACGGGGAAGGAGGCCTTCTGGCCTTTTCCTACCGCCAGGTGCTGCGGCTCAGCGCCGGCCGCATGACGACCGATGCGCTCTACACCGTTCACGATTCGCACTTTATCAATGCGGCGGCCCGCGCCCACGACTATATCTGGATCGGGACCGACTACGGCATCAAATACGTACGGGACGGCAGTGACAGTGCCACCGCGGTGGAAACCCCCATGTTCAACCGGGTTACGCAGCTGCAGGCATCGGCCGACAATCTCCTGTGGATTACCGCAGACCACGGTCTGTTCTGCTACGACTGGGCGCGCCAGCGCATGGAGACGATGGACGAGAGCGAAGGATTCTCCCCGCAGGAAATCCTGTGCTCGGCCACATCGGCCACGGGCTCCTACCCGCTCTATTTCGGAGGGCTGGGCGGCCTGGTGGCCCTGTATGGCAGTTCCCGCACGCTCTCGTCGGGGCCCATGCTCATTCCCGAGTTCTACGAGGCCTCGCTGGACGGGCACCGCGTCCTTCCCTCGGGCAAGGCGCTCACCCTGCCCCGGGACTACAAGACCTTTGACATTACGGTGAATATTCCGGGCACCGACCCTTTCAGCCGGCGTCCCATCCGGTATTCGCTGGAAGGGCGCGGCTCGCGCGTCACCGTGTCCTACGAGGACACCTTCCCCGTGGGCATGCTGGCCCCGGGACGCTACAAGCTGCGGGCGTCGTACCTGAGCACGGACGGACAGTGGGGACCGGAGGCCGATATGCTCAGCTTCCGCGTACCCGAGCCCTGGTACCGCACCTGGTGGTTCCTCACGGGAATGACACTGATGGTGCTGGGCCTTCTGGCTTTTCTCCTGATGTACCTGATTGTGCGCCAGCGGGAACGCTATGCCCAGGAACGGGTCCGGTTCCTCACACAGATCAGCCATGAGATCCGTACACCGCTCACGCTCATCTACGCGCCCCTCAAGCGTTTTGTTTCGAAAGACCCCTCGCTGGAGGGTGTTTTCCGGAATGTCGAGAAGATGAAGAGCATCACCGACATGGTGCTGGACCGGGAGAATTTCCCGGCCTGGAGCAAGGCCCTGGAAGAGAACCATCTGGTGAGCCTGCCCGATGAAGGCATGCCGGAAGTCAACCTCAAGCCGTACCGCATTCTCTGCGTGGAAGACAATCCCGAGCTGCGGGATCTGCTCATTACGGAGCTGACGCCCTATTGCAAGGAGGTCCGCACGGCCTGCGACGGAGAGGCAGGCCTGGAAGTCATCCGCGACTGGCAGCCCGACGTAGTGGTGAGCGACGTGATGATGCCCCGGATGGACGGCTTTGAGCTGTGCCGGCAGGTAAAACAAGACCTGAGTATCAGCCACATACCGCTCATCCTGCTCACGGCCCGGGCCGATGCCGCCAGCGTCCTCACCGGTTACAAGGCCGGCGCCGACTCCTACCTGGCCAAGCCCTTTGATACGGCGCTCCTTCTGCAGGTAATTGGCAATCTTATGCAGGCCCGCGAAAAGATGCGCACCCGCTTCCTCTCGCCCCAGGAGCAGGCTCCGAGCCCGGAAGAAATCACTTTCACCAAAGCCGACGAAGCCTTCCTGCAGCACCTCAACCAGTTCATCGAGGCGCACCTGGACGTACCCGAGATGGATGTGAACGCCATTGCCGCCGAGATGGCCATGAGCCGCGCTTCCCTATATAATAAGGTAAAGGCCATCACCGGCATGGGTGTGGCCCAGTATATCGAGAGTATCAAGATGCGGAAAGCCTGCGCGCTGCTTACCTCGACCGAAATGGGAATATCGGAGATTGCCGATGCCCTGGGCTTCACCAGCCCCCGCTACTTCAGCACGCGCTTCAAGCAGGCGACAGGAACGAACCCGGGAGCCTATCGCAAGAATCCTACTCCAGCTCCTCACGAGCCCACTCACGCGGAGTAAGGCCCGTAATGGCCGTGAATGTGCGGGAGAAGACGGAAGGGGAAGAGAACCCGCAGCGGAGCGCTATGTCCGAGAGCTTCATGTCGGGGTGCTTGAGCTTGAGCTGCTTGGCCTCATCAATACGGAAACGGTTCACGAACTGGTAGAAACTGCAGTCGTATTCCGAGTGGATGAACTGCGAGAGGTAGGTGCGGTTCATGGGCAGTACGTTTTGCAGGTCCAGCAGCTTGAAGTCCGGATTCAGGTAGGGTTTTTCCTTCTCCATCCACTCATCCAGGGCTTTGCGGTAGGCGGAGTCCGGCTGGGGTTTCTCGGGTTCGGGGTGTTCCTCTTCCTTCATATCATCCTGCCGGCGCATCAGTTCCCACGGGTCCCGGCGGAAGATGATTTGCTCAGTTCCGTATACAATCATGAAAATGGTGAGCCAGAGCTGGGTGAATCCACGCGTATGTCCATGGAGGAAACACATGAGGAAAAAGACGAGGCCCGTGAAAAACACCATGGCCAGATAACGGATAATCCAGCGCACATCCATATCTTCCAGGGAAGAGAAGTTTTCCTCACACCACATCCTGTATTTTCTCACGTGCATGAAAAGGAAAGCTACCAGCACAAACGGATACAGGGAAATGAGAAACTGCAGATTCACGGGAAGGAGATAGTCCAGCCCGGCCAGGAGAAACATGGGAGCCAGTTGACAGGCGGCGTGCTTGAAGGACATCCAGCCCGGCCGGAGCGCTTCTGTGGGATAGAGCATCATGAGCCAGCCCAGCACATTGCCCGTAAGGATTTCAAACGTAGTGAGCCGGACTGCGCCCATATTCATGGCCGGCACGGGCATGAGCTTCCAGGAAAGCAGATAGAAAACGTCGGACATGCCCCAAATAAGAATGGACCACCCCCACATCTTGCGGATACGAAGGCCTTCCGAATGCCGCAGCACCATCCACGCTCCCGCCAGAGAAACCGTGATAGAACACGCAATGAGAGAGGGACATAAAACATCGTCAAAGAGATGGGTGGGGATGTATTTTTGAAGCCACAGGCTCAGGGCTACACAGGTAGCGAGAACCAGGATGAAGCGTACTTCCTCTGCGTATTTGAATAAGCATCTCATGACCGTTTTTTCGCTTGATGTGCAAAATTAAAAATTTTTATTCAAAAAAACTGCATTTTTTGGGTAAACCAGCCTTCCCAGCTCCGACATATATGTGTTACGCATAATGTATGACACAAGAAATTCTTTTCAGATACTTCAGGGGGGAAGCTTCGGCCGAGGAGCAGCGCCAGATTGGTGCATGGCTTCTGAGCGGAGAAGACGCCCAGCGTGAGTTCGAACAGGCGCATTTCATCTATGAAGGGATGGTGCTCTACGGAGGCTCCCGGAAACCTGCCGCCCAAAAGGCGCTCATGTACCGTCTCCGCTACTGGGGCCGGAAGCTCTCCTACGCAGCCATCCTCGCCGCAGCCATGGTCCTGACGGGCCTCGGAGTCCGGTACTTTACCACGGAATCCCTTTCCCATGAGATGATGGCCCTCCAGACCCAGCCGGGACAGCGGGCCGACATCGAACTCTCCGACGGCACCGTCGTCACCCTCAACTCAGGCTCCCGCATCGAGTATCCCACCACCTTCAAGGGCCGCGAACGCCGCGTGCGCATTGAAGGCGAGGCCCTTCTGAAAGTAAACCATGACGAGCGCCACCCGTTTGTGGTGTCCACCTATGCCGCCGACGTCAAAGTGCTGGGAACCACCTTTGACGTTGTCGCCTGTGAGGAAGAGGAGCGCTTCGAGACCATCCTGATGGAAGGCAGCGTCCAGGTGACCAGCGCCAGCGATCCTTCGGACGTCCAGCTCATGAAACCCGGAGACATGGTAACCCTCTCGGGCGGACGCCTGCAGCGGTCGGCCGCCGACTTCTCCCGTTCCCTGGGCTGGCTGGACGGCCTCGTGAGCCTGGAAGCGAAGGACTTCAAGGACCTGATGAATACGTTCGAGCGGGTCTACGGCGTGCAGATTGTCACCACCGCCAACCCCTCCATTCACGGGTTGAGCGGAGAAATCCGCATCTCCGAAGGCATTGACCACGCCCTGAAGGTGCTCCAGCACGTTATCGATTTCGAATACGAGATTTATGAAGGGACGGTAATTATCCGATAATCCCCATAACCAACATTATACTTTAACCAAAAAATCATGAAGAAAACAGTCATCTGCCAGGTTTTCCTGGCGTTGCTGCTGACTCTCTGCGCCGGACCGCTCCGCGCGCAGGGACAGCTGGTTTCCCTGGACCTCAAGGAGGCTACGGTGGAAACGGCTATCCAGAGCATCAAGCAACAAACCAACTACCTGTTTGTCAACATGAACGTAGACACCCGGCAGCGAGTAACCGCCAAGGTGGAACGTAAAAGCGTAAATGAGGCGCTGGACGCCGTGTTTACGCCCATCCATGTTGCGTATCAGATCGAGGGCTCTACCATCGTGATTGCTCCGAAGCCCCAGGCCAAAGAGCAGGAGAATGGTCCCAAGGTCGTAAAGGGTCTCATCGTGGACGCATCCGGTGAGCCCATCATCGGCGGCGCCGTCGTCATCAAAGGCACCTCCATCGGTGCCAGCGCCGACATCGACGGCCGCTTTGAGTTTACCGTCCCTGTGGAGTATGCCAACGCATCCCTTGAGTTTTCGAGCCTGGGCTACACCACGGTCACCCTTCCCATCGACGCCCGCGCCAGCTATCGCGTCATCCTCAAGGAAGAGGCCGAGATGTTGGAAGGTACGGTTGTCACCGCCCTGGGTATCCGCCGTGCGCAGAAAGCCCTTTCCTACAACGTGCAGGAAGTGAAGGCCGAGGACCTGCTCACCGCCAAGGATGCCAACTTCGTCAATACCCTCAACGGTAAGGTGGCCGGCCTGGTCCTCAACAGTTCTTCCGCCGGTGTCGGTGGTGCAACCAAGGCTGTCATGCGCGGTGCCAAGTCCATCTCGCAGAGCAACAACGCCATCTACGTGATTGACGGTGTTCCCATGACCTCCACCGTGCAGGATGCAGGTACCGAGTTCGGCTCCTCCGGCCAGACCGACCCCATCGCCGACCTCAACCCCGAGGACATCGAGTCCATCTCCGTCCTGACGGGTGCAGCCGCTGCCGCCCTCTACGGCTCCAGCGCTGCCAACGGCGCCATTGTGGTAACCACCAAGAAAGGATCGGCCGAGAAGACCACCATCTCCTTCTCTTCCAACACGGAGTTCTCCCGCGTAGCCCGTCTTCCCGAGTTCCAGAACCGTTACGGAACCGGTGACCTCAACTCCAGCGAGGGTTCCATCGTCCGCAGCTGGGGCCTTCCGCTCCAGGAGAGCAACAACTACGGCTACGATCCCCGCAGCGACTACTTCCAGTATGGCCTCACCGGGACCGAGACCCTCACGCTCTCTACGGGTAACAACAAGAACCAGACATACCTTTCCGCATCGGCCGTCAACAACAAGGCCATCATCCCGGGTAGCGCATACAACCGCTACAACGTCAAGTTCCGCAACACCACCAAGTTCTTCGGTGACAAGATGACGCTGGACGTATCGGCCGAGTACATCATGCAGGACCACCGCAACATGCGCAACCAGGGTCTGTACAACAACCCCATCGTGGGCGCCTACCTGTTCCCCCGCGGCGGTGAATGGGCCGATGTCCGCATGTTCGAGCGCTGGGACAACACCCGCCAGCTCCACACCCAGTACTGGCCTGCCGGTGATGCCGGCATCACCATGCAGAACCCCTACTGGATCAACTACCGCAACCTCACCACCCAGAAGCGCAACCGCTTTGTCCTGGGCGGCACCCTCTCCTACCAGATCCTGGACTGGCTCACCGCCAGCGCCCGCGTACGCGTGGACAATTCCCGGATCACCGACGAGTCCAAGAACTTCGCCACCACCAACACCCAGCTCACCGGCGGTTCCATCAACGGTTCCTACAGCGAGGGTCAGGCCAATGACCGCCAGACCTATGCCGATGCACTCCTGAGCGCCAACCGCTCCTTCGGAGAGTGGTCCGTGAACGCACAGCTGGGCGCTTCCATCAACGACCAGTACTGGTACAGCACCAGCCTGGGCGGCCCCATCGCCGCCGGCAAGCTGGCCAACAAGTTCAACCTCTACATGCTGGACCAGAACCTCATGTCACCCGGCCAGAGCCAAAGCCGTCACCAGACCCAGTCCGTCTATGGACAGGCCGAGGTGGGCTGGAAGGGTGCCTACTATCTCACCCTCACCGGCCGTAACGACTGGGATTCCTCCCTGTTCGGCCCGCTGAGCACCAAGCACAGCTTCTTCTATCCGTCGGCCGGTGTTTCCGTAGTCCTCTCGCAGGCTCTGCAGCTGCCCCGCCAGATTGAATACCTCAAGGTTCGCGGTTCCTTCGCCCAGGTAGGTTCTGCCTTCGAGCGTCTCATCGCCAACCCTATCCACTCCTACAACAGCACCACCGGTTCCTACGCAACCAACGCCAACTATCCGCTGGACCTGAAGCCGGAGATGACTACTTCCTGGGAAGTGGGTCTGCAGTCCAAGTTCCTGGACGGCTTCAGCCTGGACCTCACCTGGTACTACACCAACACCAAGAACCAGACCTTCGAGATTCCCCTGTCTTCGGGTTCCGGTTATGAGTCGGCCTTCATCCAGACGGGTAACATCCTCAACACCGGTATCGAGCTTTCCTTCGGTTACAGCCACACCTGGGGCATTTTCTCCTGGGACACCAACTACACCTTCTCTACCAACAAGAACAAGGTGGTGAGCCTGGCCGAGAACGTGAAGAACCCTGTCACCGGAGAGACGGTCTCGTTTGACAACCTGGCCAAGGGCGGCCTTGCCAATGCCCGCTTCTTCCTCACCGAAGGCGGCACCCTGGGAGACCTGTATTCCCGTTCCGACCTGGTCCGCGACAATCAGGGCAACATCTATGTGGACGAGAACGGCAACATCGCCACCCGCACCCTCACCAAGTTCGAAGACATGATCAAGCTGGGAAGCGTACTGCCCAAGGCCAACATGGCATGGCGCAACGACTTCAAGCTGGGCCGCTTCAACGCCAGCGCCCTGGTGACGGCCCGTCTGGGCGGTATCGTGTATTCCAACACCCAGGCCAAGCTGGACTGGTACGGCGTATCGGCCAATTCCGCCGACGCCCGTGATGCCGGCGGCGTTGTCATCAACGGCTCCGACATGATTGACGCCAACAAGTGGTACACCACCATCGCCGGTACCGACACCGTGCCCCAGTTCTATACCTACAGCGCCACCAACGTCCGCCTGCAGGAGGTTTCCCTGGGCTACACCTTCCCCCGCAAGGCTCTTGGAAATGTCTGCGACATCACCCTGCAGCTGGTGGGACGCAACCTCTTGATGATCTACTGCAAGGCCCCCTTCGATCCGGAAGCCGTGGCATCGACCACCAACAACTTCTATCAGGGCCTGGACTACTTCATGACTCCTAACACCAGGAACTTCGGTTTCAACGTAAGGATTAACTTCTAAGGAGGACACTTACATGAAAAATTGCTTTAAATATACTCTGATACTCGCAGCTGCCGTGAGCGTGGCCGCCTGTACCCGCAACTTCCAGGAGTACAACACAGACCCCTACGGAGCTACGGAGGAAGAGCTCGCCCGTGACGGATACAACGTAAAGTCCGCCCTGCTGGGCCTCGCCGACGGTATCATCGCCCTCGATGTCAACACCACCCAGTTCACTGAAGCTCTTCTCGGCGGCCCCCTGGCCGGTTATCTCTCCGACGCCAACGCCGGCTTCAACCAGAACTCCATCGGCCGCCTAAACCCGCCGAACAACTGGACCAAGGTGCTCATGGAGGACTTCCCGTCCCGCATCTATCCCAACCTGCGCCAGCTCAAGCAGGTCACTTCCAACGAGACCATCCTGGCCGTGGGCAACGTGATCAAAGTGGCCGGCATGCACCGCATCGCCGATACCTATGGCCCCATGCCTTATTCCAAGATCACCGACGACGGCTCTCTCCAGGTGCCTTTTGACTCCCAGGAGACGGCCTACAAAACCATGATCGGGGAACTGGACGCCGCCATTGAGGTGCTCACCCGCAACCGTACCAACAACTTCTCCGCCTCCTCCGATATCATCTACGGCGGTAACGTGGAGAAATGGTGCCGCTATGCCAACTCGCTCAAGCTTCGCCTTGCCATGCGCATGAGCTATGCCGACCCCGCCTATGCCCAGCAGAAGGCCGAGGAAGTCGCCGCTCACGAGATCGGCGCAATGGCATCGGCCGATGACATTGCGCAGCTCATGGCCTTCGGCAACGACGGCAACCCCCTCTATGTAGCCGTCAACTACAACCGCGTGTCCACGCACGATGACGGATCGGCCTGCATCAGCACCGGTGACTCCCACGCCGCCGCCGACATCGTCCTTTACATGAACGGTTACAAGGATCCCCGCCGCAGCGCCTACTTCACGAAGAGTGAGTGGGACGGCTACGAGTACGTGGGTCTGCGTCACGGCATTGTGATCCCCGACCACAAGACGGTGGGCCACAAGTATTCCGGCATCAAGATTGACCGCCTCAATTCCCCCATCGTCCTCATGGCTCCGGCCGAGACGGCTTTCCTCAAGGCTGAGGCCGCAGGCGTATTCGGATGGAACATGGGCGGCAGCGCCAAGGACTTCTACGAGCAGGGCGTACGCCTGAGCTTCGAGCAGTGGGGCGTGAACGGTGCCGACGCTTACCTCGCCGACATGACTTCCGTTCCGGGCACCTACTCCGATCCGGCCGGTTCCAACGACTACAACAACATCCTCACCAACCTTTCGGTGGCCTGGGACGACAGCGCCAGCGCCGAGGTGAAGCAGGAAAAAATCATGATCCAGAAGTGGATTGCCAACTTCCCGCTGGGCAATGAGAGCTGGGCCGATATCCGTCGCACCGGTTATCCGCACATCCTCCCCTGCACCGACGAGGCCAACAACTCCGGCGGACTCGTTCCCAACGAAGGTCCCCGCAGGATCAAGTACCCTCAGGAAGAATATACCAGCAATGCAGCCAACCTTAGCGAGGCCATCTCCAAGTACCTGGGTGGTCCCGACCAGATGGCTACCAGACTTTGGTTCGACTGCAAATAATGAGGAGACAAGAATATGAAAAATAGCATTAAATACATTGCCATCCTTGCGGCGGTCATCCTCAGCGCCGGTGCATGCAGCAAGTGGACGCAACAGGAAGCCCTGGAATTCAACTACGTCACTATCGAGGAGAAGAATCCGGCTCTCTACGAGGCTTACCTGGAGAGTGTCCGCAGCTACCATGCCACCGAGCATCAGGTACTCATCGCCCGCTTCGACAACAAGGCCGGCGCCCTCACCGGACGTGCCGACCACGTGAACAACCTGCCCGACAGCGTGGACTACGTTGTCCTCAACAACTACAGCACCATCAGCGAGACCATCCTCTCCGAGGTAGCCGAGGTGAAGGAAAAGAAGGGAATCAAAACCCTCATTCCCCTGGATTTCGACGTTCTGGAAAAGGAATATGCCCTCTATCTGGAAGGCCTTGAGTCCGAGACGGAGCCTACGCTCGAGGACGAGGTTGCCTGGATGGGAGAAAAAGTGAACGCGTTCATCGGAACGGCCACAAAACTGGGCCTTGACGGCGTGATGGTTTCCTACGTGGGCAAGAACCCGCTGGGCCTCAAATCCGGCGAGTCCGAGAAGGTCATCGCACTCCAGGAAGCTTTCTTCGCCCCCGTGCTCACCTACGCGGCCAGCGGAAAACTGCTCTTCTTCCAGGGCAATCCCAACAACCTGCTGCTGGAGGCCGACGTGCTCACTCCGGCCCAGTACATCATTGTTCCGGCCGAGACTGTCACCAGCCTCGAAGGATTTAACTTTGCCGTCCACATGGCTTCCGGCGAAGGTGTTCCCGCCGACAAGTTCGTCCTGGGTGTCACCGCCCTTGACGTAACCGACGAGACGGCCACCGCAGGCCTTTTCTCCGGCAACATCTCGGCCATTGACGGTGCCGCCCGCTGGGCCGTCACGCCCGATGCCAGCTTTGGAAAGAAAGGCATCTGCGTGAATCACGCGCAGTTTGACTACTTCAACATCCAGAATGTGTATAGTGAGATCAATACTGCCATCGCCACTATGAACCCTTCACCTTTGAAATAAGGAGGAACCATCATGAAACTCAACAGATATGCACTTCTCCTCTTTTCCGCCGCCTTCGCATGGGTATCCTGCCAGACGGAGAAAGAGGCCATGGAAGAGCACCACTTCACAAACAAGCTTTACATCAACACCCAGGCGGTATCCGAGGAAATCCTGGTGAAGGCCGGCAGCGGAGACATCATGCGCACGCTGAGCATCGGCACCGCCCTCAAGGTGGAAGAAGACCTGGACGGCGTCCTGGTCGCAGATCCCGCATACCTGGACTGCTACAAGGCCGAGTATGCCCAGCCGGATGCCGTGGCTCTGCCCCTCTCCTGCTGCAACATTGACAATCCCGAGGTGAAGATCCTGAAGGGGTCCAATGCATCGGCTCCCGCCATCATCACTTTCACCAACCTGGGTAACCTCAACCGCAACATCATCTACGTGATGCCCGTGGTGCTCAAGAACGTCACCGACATCAACGTGATTGCGTCCAAGACGGTGGTTTACTATGTGTTCAAGGGTGCCGCTCTCATCAACGTCGTGTGCAACATGGCCAACAACCGTGCCGGCGCCCAGAGCTGGAAGACCCCCGAGAAGTTCACCAACATGAGACAGTTCACCGCCGAGGCCCTGGTTCGCCAGAACGCTGCCGGCCGTCTCATCTCCACCATCATGGGTGTGGAAGGCCACTATCTCCTACGTATCGGTGATGCCGGTGTTCCCGACACACAGCTGCAGGTCGCTTCCTCGCAGAACCAGACCAACTCCAACATGAGCTTCACGCTGGGCAAGTGGACCCACGTGGCCTGCGTGTTCGACAACGGCAGGTCTACCGTCTACTTCGATGGCCGTAAGGTTCTGGATGCCGCCAATGCCGGACGCAGCAGCGTTACCTGGGGTGCCTACGGAAACGACAAGGGCGAGACCAGCGGCAGCCGTTACTTCTGGCTGGGCTACTCCTATGCCGGAGACCGCTACCTGGACGGCGAACTGGCCGAGGTCCGCATCTGGGACCACTGCCTCACCGAGGAAGAAATCAACCAGGACACCCACTTCTACTTTGTCGATCCCGCTTCCGAGGGCCTCATCGCCTACTGGAAGATGGATGACGGTGCAGGTACCGTTCTCAAGGACGCTTCTCCCAACGGAAACGACCTTACGCTTGATGCAGCCACCCAGTGGCCTAAAGTTTCACTTCCCGAAGAATAAAGTATGAAAAAGATATTTATTACTGTTGCTGCCATTGCCGCCTGCACGCTGGTCTCCTGTGAGAAAGAAGCCATCACGGTAGACCACGTGGACGAGGCCGCCTACGCCAATGTGGGCACGCTGGTGGGCAGCTTACGAGACCTCTCTACCAACAAGACCTCCCAGGTGGTGGAGATCCGCAGTGAGGAGATTACCCGTTCGGTTGTCTTCGCGCTCCCGAGAGCCGCTGCTGCAAATGTCCAGGTCAAGGTTGCCCTTGATGCCGAATACCTGAGAGAGTACAACGAAAAGCACGGAACGAGCTTCGAGCTGTTCCCCTCCGAGCTGGTGGCTATCCAGGATAACGGAGAGGTGACTGTCGAGGCCAAAAAGACCCGTTCCGGCAGCCTGGACATTACGCTGAGCCCCCTTGGCGACAAGGAGGAGAAGACGTATCTCCTTCCCCTGAAGGCCAGCACCTCCGCCAGCGGCGTGAAGGTGTCGGAGGAAAGGGTGGTTTACCTTGTGAAGAACATGGCTTTCCAGACGACGGTGTCCACCGACGACCCTGCCCGCAAGAAGGTCAATGTGTGGATTGAGGTGAACAACACCAACCCGCTCAACATGCTTCAGTTCGAGACCGAGGACGGTCATCTGCTCATCGACCACCTGGTGCTGTTTGCCTACAACATCAACTACGACGCCGAGAAGGGTAAGGTGTACTGCTTTGCCAACCCGCAGTGCCAGTACATCCTGGACCACTACGACGAGATTGTGCGTCCCCTCCGCGAAAGAGGCATGAAAGTGTTCATCTCCGTGCTGGGCAACCACGATGCATCCGGTCTGGCCCAGCTCTCCGACGCAGGCGCACGCGCCTTTGCCCAGGAGATGAAGGCCCTCTGCGAAGGTTACGGCTTTGACGGCGTCAACTACGACGACGAGTACTCCAACAGCCCCGACCTCTCCATTCCCTGGTTCACCAGGCGCTCCCAGGCTGCAGGCAACCGCCTCTACTACGAGACCTGGAAGGCCATGCCCGACAAGGAGATGATGTCTTACCAGTATGGCAGCGCCCTGGGCAATGCCGCCGTGGACGGTGTGGAGCCCGGCGAGTACATGGCATGGGCCGTGGGTGACTACGGCCGCCGCGGTGTAGCCTACTCCGGTATGACCAATGCACAGGTATCCTACCAGTCCAGCGAATTTGCCCAGTGGAGATCCACTCCCTCCGAGAGTTCCGTTTCCCAGTGGATGGCCTCCGACTACGGTCTCTGGATGATCTTCTCCTTGTGGAACGACTCCAGGAACCTGCAGCGTGACTGGAATGCCATGAATATCCTTTCCAAGGCCATCTATGGCTGCGAGCTCAAGAAGCCCACGAAGTTCTATCCCGAGACCAAGTCTCTTGATTACGTATCCCTCGAATGGTAAAGGTTATGAAAAAAGTATTTCGTTATATGATTGCGTTGACCGCCTGCGCGGCGGTCTTCGCCTCCTGCGAGAAGGAAGAGAAAATCGTCGGTACCGCCGACGGTAACGGCCTCTTCCTGAACAAGGCCGAGATTACCATTGTCAAAGGAAACCAGGAAGCGCTGGTTGCTACCGTAACGCCCAAGGGTGCCGCCAAGGTGTCCTGGGTGAGCAGCGACGCCGCCGTGGCCTCTGTTACGGCAGAGGGTGTGGTGACGGCCGTGGGCGCCGGCGAGGCTACCGTAACGGCATCGGCCTCCGGAAAGAGCGTCGAGTGCCTGGTCAAGGTTAGCTCTCCCGTCACCTCCGTCGTTCCCAGCGTGAGCGAGCTCACCATCGAGAAGGGTGCTACCGGTGACCTCAGCGTCACCATCGGCCCGGACGATATCAATGTTCCGTACAGCATCAAGTGGACGTCTTCCGACGAGACCATCGCGACGGTTGCGGCCGATGCCGTTGATCCCACCAAGGCTGTCGTGACCGGCCGCATGGGCGGTTATGCCACCATTTACGTGCAGGCTGGCGACGTCACCTCTTCCATCGACCTTACCGTCAACGTGGATATGACCGGTCTTGTGATCAGCGGCGTTCCCGCCGGCAAGGTGTACAAAGGCGACAGCTTCCAGCTCAGCGTCCGCAAGGACCCGGCCGATGCCCTTGGCGTACTGGATCCCGTGTGGACCAGCTCCGACGAGACCATCGCTACCGTGGATGAGAAGACGGGCCTTGTGAACCTGGTGGGTGCCGGAGATGTCACCTTCACGGTTGCCTCCAACGGCTTCACGCAGTCTGTTGATGTTACCGTCAACATGCTGGCGACGGTGTCGTTCCTGCCCACATCGGCCAACTTTACCTACGAGGATGTTACCTTCACGGGAAGCAACAACTACTATTCTTCCTGGTATATGAATGTACGTGCAAACGGCGTCATGACCTTCTCCGTTCCGGAAGGATTTTTCATTACGGAGATTGTCTTCACGCCTTACTCCTCCTACTACAGCACCAACTTCACTCCGGATTCCGGAGAGTATTCCGGTAACACCTGGACAGGTAACGCCAAGACCGTAACGTTTACCAACTCTACGAACACGTATCTGACGGGTATTAAAGTCACTTACAAGAACTAACTTTTTCTAAGGCGCCGCACTGAGAGTTGCGGCGCCTTTTTTATCTCTTCTTTTTGTTGTATATTTGCAGCGGAAATGTCCCAAAATTCTATCATATCCCTCCAGGAATTCACTACGTTGTATGGGAAATACAGCGCCCGCTTCATAGAGATTGCCATGTCCTACCTGCAGGACAGGATGGAGGCGGAAGATGTGGTTTCTGAGAGCTTTATGACCTTCTGGGATACCCGCGAGACGGCAGAGCTGCCCGAATCTCTCCCTGCCTATATTCTGGGAATCGTCAAGCACAAGTGCCTGGACCATCTCCGTTCCCGCCAGAGTTCCCAGAAACGCACATTCAATATTTACGAACAGGCCTGCATGGACGCAAAAGTCCGAATTCTGCAGAACGACAGCCTCACACAGAAGCTGTTCGAAGATGAGATTGTCACTATTTTTGAGCGGGAGCTGCAGAAAATGCCCCCCATGACGGCCAGCGTATTCTACGCATCCCGGGTGGAGGGCAAAACTTATAAAGAGATTGCTGAGGCCCTGGGGATTCCCGTGCGTACGGTTACACGGGAAATCCAGAACGGGCTTGCAGCCATGCGGCGTTCGCTCAAGGATTATCTGCCGCTGGCCGCCATCCTTCTATATAATACTGTTGAGAAGCTCTAGCTTCCCGTCTTCAATCAGTTTCAGGATCAGTTCCCCGAAGAGGGTATTCTGCCAGGCGAACCATTCGCGGGTAAAGTCGGAGGCGTCGTTCCGGTTAAAGGACTCGTGGATGAAGCCGGTTCCGGCGTCGGTTCTCAGAAGCTGCAGGATGCACTCCAGGATCTCCTCGTCGGAGGTGGCGGTAAAGGCCCGCATCATGATGCTCATCGGCCAGATGTTCTCGATTCCGATGTGCGGTCCGCCGATCCCTTCTCCGGCTTTTCCGCGATAGAAATACGGGTTATACTCACTCCAGACCATCTTACGCGTGTTGCGGTAGATGGGGTCTTCCTGCATGGCGGGGTCCAGGTAGGCCATGGCCAGAAGGGACGGGACGTTGGCATCATCCATAAGGAAGTGGCCGCCGAAGCCGTCCACCTCGAAGGCATAGACAGGGCCGAAGACGGGATGCTCCACGACAGCGTTCTCCTTGAGGGCGCGTTCCACTTCTCCGGCCAGGGCGATGCATTCATCGGCCAGATCCTTCTCTCCGTTGACATCGGCGAGAATCTCGGAGGCCCTCTTGAGCGCGCTGACTGCCATAAAGTTGGAGGGGATGAGGAACTCGAAGGTGGTGGCGTCGTCGGAAGGGCGGAAGGCCGATGCGATGAGGCCGCAGGGGCGTACGGGGTTGCCGCGGCCCACTACGCACTTGGTATCCAGCTGACGGTCGGTGACACGGAGGAACGTGTAGGAGCCGTGGCCGCCGTAGCGCTGCTGCTCGCGAAGGACCGTGAGGATGCTCGTGATGGCTGTGAGCCAGTGGTTGTCAAAGACGGAGGTATCTCCGGTTTTCTTCCAGTATTCGTAGGCCAGGCGGATGGGGTAGCAGTGGGAATCGATTTCCCATTTACGTTCGAACACGTAGGGGTTTGCCTTGGGAAGGTCGCTCGCGCAGGCTGCGCCGATGGGCTCCACGTTGAATGCATTGGCATAGGGGTCTATGTTGATGCACTTGAACTGGCGGCGGATGACGCCGGCAATCATGCGGGCCAGGGCGGGGTCTTCGTTAGCCAGGGCGACATAAGGCCAAACCTGTGCGCCGGAATCCCTGAGCCACATGGCCGGGATGTCACCGGTGAACACGTAGGTGTCCGGGTTCCCGTTTTCGTCCTCCATGGGATGCACGGTGGTATCCAGCGTGTTGGGGAAGCAGTTGATGAACATCTGGCGCAGTTTGGGATTCGTGAGAAGGGCGGCGGTTTCTTCCACTTTCTTTTCTACGGCCCGGGAGGTGAAGGAGCGTTTTTCCGGAGCCGGGCGACGCTGGGGATAGGTGCCGTCTCCCAGGAAATCCTCGGGGCAGTACCAGACGGCAGGCTCATCGCTCATCTCGAAGGTGAGGGTGGCACCGGCTTCTATCTCTTCCCAGGTGATGAAAGGACGCAGGCAGGGTTTTCCGTTGATACGCACGCTTTTGATATAGCGCCGGATGTCACTGGTGCCGGGGGCTTCCACGGTAAAGACTTTACCGTCTCCTACCTGGATGGTGGCTTTCTCGAACAGGGGCGTTCCCAGCCAGAAGCGGTCCGAGGCCGGCTCTACCTGGTAGAAACCCAGGGAGGAAAGAATGTACCAGGCCGACATCTGGCCTACGTCTTCGTTACCGGCGAGGCCACCTTCGGAGGCGCTGTACTGCTCCGAGAGGATGTCGCGCACAAGGTCGGCGGTCTTCCAGGGTTGTCCGGCCATGGTGTAGAAGTAGGTGATGTGGTGGCTGGGCTCGTTGCCGTGCACGTACTGGCCGATGAAGCCGGACATGTCGGGGGAGGCGCCTTCGCCATTGTCCTGGGGGGCCTTGAAGAGGGAGTCCAGGCGCTCCAGCATGGCGGGTTTGCTGCCGAAGCCTTCGATGAGGCCCTTGAGGTCGTGGGGGGCCAGCCAGGTGTACTGCCAGGCGTTGCCTTCGCAGTAGTCGTTGGCCCGGTGCTGGGAGAAGAAGGGGTTGAAGGGGGTGCGCCAGCCGCCGGTGGAGGTGCGGCCGCGGACAAAGCCCGTGGTGCGGTCAAAGTAGTTGCGCCAGCTGTGGCTGCGCTCCGTGAAGAAGCGGGCATCTTCAACATGCCCCAGGGCAGCGGCTGCATGGGCGACGGCGGCATCGGCTATGGCATACTCCATATCGTTGGCGCAGGCTTCTCCGAAGAGATCGCAGGGGATGTAGCCGTATTTTTTGCGGAGGTTCTGGCCTCTTTCATCCAGCATGACGGAGGCTTTGCAGGCCTCGAAGGCTTTCTCGCGGTCAAAGCCGGGGATGTTCTTGACGATGGCATCGGCCACTACAATGACGCCGGGGTTACCCACCATGCAGTCGGTCTCGTTCCCGACGAGGTGCCACACGGGGAGTTTGCCCTGTTCGTCGAAGATGCGAAGCATGGTGTTCACGATGTCGGCGCGGCGCTCCGGGTGAATCATGTAATAAAGGGGCATGGCGGCCCGGTAGGTATCCCAGAGCGAGAAGGTGGTGTAGGTGTTGCCGGCGGCAGAGTGGACGTTTCCGTCGGCTCCGCGATAACTGCCGTCGGTGTCGCAGAAGAGCGAGGGGGCAATCATCGTGTGGTAAAGGGCGGTGTAGAAGACTTCGCGGGCGCTTTCGTCGGGGGTTTCGACGGCTATCTTGGAAAGGGCCTCGTTCCAGCGGGTGCGGGCGGCTTTCCGGGCCGAGTCAAAATCTGCGTCTTCTTCCCTGAGGGCCTTGGCGGCGCCTTCTTCGCTCACGGCGGAAAGGGCTACTTTGAGAAGGACTTTTTCACCTTCGCTTGTTTCGAAGTTGAAGCGGCCGTAGTTTTCGGTAATTTCCGCACGGAAAGGTTTGGAGAAAACGGCATAGAAGAACTGCTTCTGGCCTGCCGCCCAGCCGCTGGAGTGACGCCAGCCGCTTACGGTTACGCTGTCAATGACGTGGAAGCCGGTGTCGGTGGCGCTGTCCCAGCAGCCTCCGTTTTCGAGGTCAAAGACAATGGCGGCCTCGCCGGAAGCCGGGAAGGTGTAGCGGTGCAGGCCCACGCGGTCGGTGGCGGTGAGCTCGGCCACAATGCCGTAGCGGGTGAGCGGAACGCTGTAGTAGCCGGGTTCGGACACCTCCCGGCTGCGGTCGGCATAGGACCAGAGGCCGCTCTGGGGATTGTCCTCGCTTCCGCGGCTCAGGGTAACAGGTCCGGTGACGGGCATGACGGTAATGTCAAACAGGTCTCCGATGCCCGTTCCGTTCAGGTGGGTATGGCTGAAGCCGATGACCGTAGAGTCGCTCGCGTGGTAGCCGGACGTCCAGTCCCATTCCTCAGGGATGCTGGTAGGGCCCAGCTGGACCATGCCGAAGGGCACGCTGGCTCCCATGAAAACATGGCCATGGCCTCCACTGCCAATACGGGTATTTACAAAAGATACAGGTTCCGGAGCCTCATGTCCGGTGCATGCGCCAAGGGCGCAGAGTATGGTTAAAAGGAAGTACTTACGCATAAACAAATATACGAAGAATTATTGGCTTATGGAAGTACTTTCGAAGCGGTTTTTGGGGATAATAAGTCCTAGGGCGCAGGTTCCGTCGCGGATGGCGCAGGTCTCGGCCTAAACGGCGCAGGTCCGCGTGGAGCGTGGCGCTTATCTCATTGTCATACAACTAGTTAGATTAACTGACGGGTGCTGAAATGGCACCCGTCAGTTAATCTAATCTATTAATAGTCAGCTATTTAGCCGCCACAGACTATTTACCCAGACCCTTCTTAACGCAGGCGCTGAGCTCATCGTACAGAGCGTCGGTCTTTTCCAGGAGCTCCTTGCGAACGGCGAGGTAGTAGGCCTTGGCCTTTTCGGCCTCTGCGCCCTTCACGACCTTATCACGAAGATCATTATAAAGGTCTACGGCTTTGTCGATGAGGCCGGTGATTTCGTCGGCGTTCTTGCCGGGATTCATATTCAGGAACAGGGTGCAATCGTCGATGAAAGCGCCCACAACATACTGAATGTCTTTCTTGATGTCTCTGAGATTCATATCTGTCTGAATTAATTCGAGTACAAAGATACAAATTATATTTGAATTCGCATCAGATTGTTTGAGCCATTGCCGCGTCGACACGCAGAATGCACAGAATGCCGATTTCCCGTCAACGCGGCCGGGGTGTTTCCCCCCTACTCCCTCACGATCAGCGCGGTGGCCCACACTTCGCAACCTTCGCAGCGACCGACGAAGCCGAGACGCTCGGTGGTGGTGGCCTTTACGGAGACGCGGTCCTCGGGGATGCCAAGGAGGGGTGCGAGGGTTGCACGCATGGAGGCAATGTGAGGTGCCAGCTTGGGCTTTTGCAGCGCAATGGTAATATCCACATTGCCAACAGAATAACCCTTGGAGCGTACCAGCGCGACCACCTTCTCCAGCAGGAGCTTGGAGTCTACTCCCTTCCACTCGTCGGAGGTATCCGGGAACAGATGGCCGATGTCTCCGAGGGCCAGACAACCCAGCAGGGCATCGCACAGGGCGTGGATGGCTACATCTCCGTCCGAGTGCGCCACAAAGCCGGTCTCGGAAGGAATCTGGACACCGCCCAGCCACATAGGGAGGCCGGGAGCCAGGGCGTGTACGTCGTAACCGTTACCAATTCTGAAATCCACCATAGCGCATTACTTCCTTATAATCTCGATTTCACCCCTGAGGCCCACCTTGAGAATCTGGGAGGCCTTGCCGGTAGACTCGGTATCCACGGACGGGGGCACCACAAAGTCTACGGCGTCCTTGATCTCCTGCGGAATCTCCGAGAACCGCTGCGGCGTGGGCTCGCCGGAAATATTGGCCGATGTACTCACGATGGGCCGTCCCAGCTTGAAAACCAGCTGCCGACACCACTCCATGAGCGGAATGCGGATACCCACGGAACCATCGGCCGCCACCGTATTACGGGCCAGGTGCCAGCGGTCGCCGGGCGCGCCCTCCTCCCCGGCAATGGCACCGGGATAGATGATGGTCATGGGTGCATCGTTCACCTCCACAAGGTCTACGGCAATGGAAGGAATCTCCTTCACATACTTAGCCACCATGTCCAGGTCACTGGCAAGAAGCACCAGCGACTTGCTGTCGGAGCGCTGCTTGATCTCAAAGATCCTGGCCACAGCCTCGGGGCAGGTAGCATCGCAGCCCAGCCCCCATACGGTGTCGGTGGGATAAAGGATAGTGCCGCCGGAGCGCAGCGTCTCCAGGGCTTTAGCGAGTATTTCTTCCGGTTTCATAGTAAGTGGCAATAATGGGATAATGGTCTGAATAATGCACCCGCTGCACCTCATAAGACACGGCCTCGAGGTCCTGCGGGTAAAGAATATAATCGATACGGAGCCAGGGCCACAGCACACTGTACGTGGAGCCGAAGCCATGGCCGCCCCGCACGAAACTGTCCCGGCGCCCGTGAAGGAGGCGGAAGTACGTATAGGAAAGCGGCGTGTCGTTGAAGTCTCCGGCCACGAGTGACCGCACCCGGGCGCCCTCCACATCCTTCAGCACCGCCGACACCTGCTTGGGTCGCTCAGTAATGGAGCGCCGCATCTTTCTCTCGGTCTCTTCCACCACATTGTCCCGCTTGACAAGGCCCGGCAGCGAAATGTTGTAGCTCTCAAAATGGCAGTTGTAGAAGCGCACGGTGCTGCTGTCCAGTTTGATGTCTGTCCAAAGCGCCATGTTGGTAGAATGTTCGAAGTTGATTCTTCCTTTGTCCACCACCTTGTGACGGCTCAAAGTAAGATTGCCAAAGTGGCCGCTCTTTCCACCGCGCACATAAAACTCGGCCTTATAACCGGGGAAATTCCGCATCAGCCACGCATCCAGCGGATGGCCGGCAGGCAGGAAGAACTCCTGCAGGCAGATGACATCGGCATCCAGCGAGACCAGGTAACGGCTCACGGAATCGGCCAGCTCCAGACGGCCCATCCCCTCGGGGCCATGGGCAAAAAGTCCCACGTTGTAGGAGACCACCTTGAGCGTCGCCTCCTTTTCCGGCGAAGGCCGCACAATACGGTAGTATCGGCCTGCAAAAAAAAGCGATGGAAGAAGCACCAAGGTAAGCAGCCCGCGCATGGAAGAGCGGCGGAACAGCGACCACACCCACAGCGCCAGCGTCAAGGGCAGCACCACCGGATACACCAGCCCGAAGAGGGTGAAAAACCAGGCCTTGGCCGGGTCTATAATCACCGACAGATAGCCCAGCACCATGAGGGCCGATGCCACCAGTGAAACCGTCCCAAAAGAAAGCCGGGACAGCCAGTGCCGTTTTTGCGCTTTGGACATGGGCTAATGTTTGCGCCAGTAGCGGATAAGGAGGAAGCCGAACAGCGCGCCGCCCAGGTGGGCAAAGTGCGCCACACCCATCTGGGTGCCGGTAATGCCGGTGAGAAGCTCAATGCCGATAAAGATGAGCACCCACCACTTGGCGTCCAGCGTAACAGGCGGAAAGATGAGGGTGAGCCGGGCCTCGGGATACAGCATGGCAAACGCCACCAGCACGCCATACACGGCGCCCGAAGCGCCCAGCACGCCGGGAATGCTGTTATAGATGAGCTGCGGATCCACGTTGGGATAGGTGTGCAGCAGGCTCTGCACCTGAATGAACTCTACGCCCGTATGCAGCAGCACGGCACCGAAACCGGTAATAAGGTAGAACCAGATGAACTTCTTGGTGCCAAGGGCGCGTTCCACCACCATGCCAAACATGAGCAGCGTGTACATATTGAAGAAAATATGCAGGAAGCCGTCATGCATGAACATGTGCGTGAGGGGCTGCCACCAGCGGAATTCCGTGCTCAGGGGGAAGGCCATGGCAAACGTGTCCTTCATGAAGGCGGGGTTCACGAGCGTTGCCAGGAACATGATTACGTTCAGGTAAAGGAGGTTCTTGGTAACCACCGGAATGTTGTCTATGGGATTGTATCGGGCCATGGTTTAAAATCTTTTTTCGAGTTCGTCGGCCGGCACGATGGAAAGGATGCGCTTGCCGGCAGCCGTGAATTCGGGATTATCGCTTTGCAGGAGTGCGTCCACAAGACGTTGGGCCTCCTGCGGGGAAGAGAGGCGGGCACTGCCGGATGCACCCAGCATGGCAAATTTCTGCGCCAGTGCCTGCTCCATCACGCCGGGAAGGGCGGAATGGTCGTCGGAGAGGATGAGGAGAAGGTCTCCCACCAGGGTCTCGGCCTTTCCGGGCTCGGCCGAATAGCCTTCGGGAACGCCGTTCACCACCACGGTGTCTGTTCCGAAAGGCGCAATGTCAAAGCCCAGTTTCCGAAGGAGCTCCGCATGCGAGGAAAAGGTAAGGCAGCCTTCCACTCCCACCGTCACCTGCACGGGGAAAAGGGCCGTCTGGGTAACGTGAGCCTCGGCGGTAAGCGCTTTGAGGAAACGGTCGTAGAAGAGGCGCTCGCGGGCGCGGCGGATGTGCACCACCATGAGCCCGGAGGCACTCTGCGTGAGGATATATCGGCCCTGGACAATGAGAATCTGGGCCGATGGAAGCGTGCGCTCCTCGAAGAGGGCACCGTAATTCTGGCTTTTCTCCACATGGGAGGCATAGCCGGCGAAGGCCGATGGTTCCTTGTAGGCCGGCTCCTTGTACACGGCCGACGGTCCCAGGTCTTCGAAGGGATTGAACGTAGGGTCTATCCCGGCCGTGGGGATGCTGGAAGGACGATATTCCTCGAAACTTGCGCCCACTACGGGGACATCGGCCGCCACAGGATTGTCAAAGTCGATGGCACCGGCAACGGAACTGCGGCCCATGGCCTCTTTCACGGCGGCAAATACCGTCTGGAACAGCAGCTGATCTTCCTCGAACTTGATTTCGGCCTTGGTGGGATGGATGTTCACGTCCACGGTGGCAGGGTCCACCTCCAGGTAAATGAAGTAGGAAGGCGTACTTCCCTCCGGGATCAGGTTCTCATAGGCCTTCATTACGGCCTTGTGGAGGTAGGCGCTGCGGAAGTATCGGCCATTGACAAAGAAAAACTGGTTGCCGAGGGTCTTCCGGGCGCTCTCCGGCTTTCCCACGTAGCCGCGAAGGGACGCGATGGTGGTATCGGCCGATATATCCACGATGTCTCCCACGATGCCGGTGCCCAGCAGGTCCTGGATGCGGAATTTGTAGCTCTTGGCGGGTTTCACCACATGGACATCCTTGCCGTTGTGGGTGAGGGTGAAGCCAATGTCCGGCCGGGTGAGGGCCACACGCTGGAACTCTTCCACAATATGCCGGAGCTCCACGGTGTCGCTTTTAAGAAACTTCCGGCGGGCGGGTATGTTGTAAAAGAGATTGCGCACGGCGATATTGGTGCCCACGGGGCAGGAGACCTCACGGGTTCCCTTGTTCTCCGAGGCGGCCATGACAACCTCCGCACCGGCTTCTTCGCTGCCGATACGGGTTCTGAGCGTAACCTCGGCCACGGCTGCAATGGACGCCAGGGCCTCTCCGCGGAAGCCGAAGGTGAGGATATGATGCAGGTCCTCGGGCGAGGAGAGCTTGCTGGTAGCGTGCCGCTCAAAGCATAGCACGGCGTCGTCGGGGGTCATGCCGCATCCGTTGTCGATGACCTGGATGAGGGTGCGTCCGGCGTCGGTCACCACCACCTTCACGTCGGTGGCGCCGGCATCCACGGCGTTTTCCATGAGCTCCTTCACGACGGAGGCGGGCCGCTGGACGACTTCCCCCGCCGCAATCATGTCGGCGATATTTTTCGGTAAGATCCTGAGTTCCATTACAGCATTTCGAAGAACTTGGCCATGTAGATGAGGGACACCACAATGAGCACCAGCGTAACGATGGTGATGATGGTGTGGGCCGTACTCATGGAACTGCGGGTTTTCTGGTAGTTACCATTACGGAAAGCGCCCCGCAGGCTGCTGCCAGGAACATATTCGCCGCTCTCGCGGGCTTTCTCGTTGGTGCCGTCCACGTCTCCGAACATGCGGCGGCGCTCCTCTTCTTCCGGATTGTAGTACCGGGGCTTGTAGTTGAACACCCTGTGCGGCTGGTTGCCAAAAAATCCAAAGTTGAACAGACTGGCCATGACGATTTCTTCTTATAACTTACAAAAGTACCCATTTTTTTTAAATTTTCCTTACCTTAGTTACATGATACGGGAACTGACAGACCTTCTCATGCCACGCACGTGCCTCACATGCGGGCGGCAGCTGGGAGCGCAGGAGAAGCACCTCTGCATCTGGTGCCGCTCCGACCTGCCCCTCACCTGGAACTGGGAGCAGCCGCACAATCCCATGGCCGACGAGCTCAACGCCCTTCTGGAAAGGGGGCGGGCCGACGGTGAGTCTCTCCCCTATGTCTACGCCGCCGCGCTTCTTCTCTACCATCACGAGAACCCCTACAAAGCCATTCCCCGGGCGCTCAAGTATGGCGGGGACCTCAAGGCCGGGCGGCATTTCGCGGCTATGCTGGGCCGGTTTCTCTCCGGGGCGGCGCATTTTGCCGACGTAGACCTCGTCGTCCCCGTGCCGCTACACTGGATGCGCAAGTGGCAGCGAGGTTATAACCAGGCCGATGTCATTGCCCGCGAACTGGCCCGGGAACTGGGAGCGGCCTGTGCCCCGCGCCTTCTGTCCCGTTCCCGCAGGACGCATACCCAGACGCAGCTGGATGCATCGGCCCGCATGAAAAACGTGGCGGGCGTGTTCCGGGTCCGACGCGTCCCCCGCGAGGCCAGGCACATCCTCCTGGTGGACGACACGTTCACCACCGGCGCCACCCTCGCCGCATGCTACAATGCGCTGCGGGAGGTACTGGACCCTTCGCAGCGCATCTCTGTGGCCACACTGGCCGTGGTGCAGGATTAGCCGCTTCATCCCGGAGGCCTGGGGAATATTTTTGGAAATAAAGGACAATGCATGTAAATTTGTAGGGATGGAACTGTTTTATGCACATGAGGCAGACGGCGGATTCTGCCGGCTGGACGCTGAGGAGAGCGGCCACTGCGTACGCGTGCTGCGCCACCGGGCCGGGGACGAGATAGACGTGATTGACGGCCTGGGCACGCTGTATCACTGCCGCCTCACGGACGACAGCCCCAAGGGGGCCGAGGCGCAGGTGCTTCAGATGCAGGCCGATTGGAACGCCCACCCCTATCACCTTACCATCGGCTGTTGCCCCACCAAGAACAACGACCGCTTTGAGTGGTTCGTGGAAAAAGCCACCGAACTGGGCGTAGACTGCATTGTCCCGCTCATCGGCGAGCGCTCCGAGCGAAAGGTCTATAAGACAGACCGTGCTGCGCGCATTGCGCTGTCGGCCACCAAGCAGTCCCTCAAGGCCCGCATCCCCGCCATTGAGGAGCCGGTCTCTGTCAAGGATTTTCTCTGTCATTCTGAGCGAAGCGAAGAATCTCTTCGCCTTATCGCCTACTGCTTCGAGGGCGAAACCCTCCGCACCAGCATCAAAACTGCCTTGAGTGGCTTCCAGGGTCGTGACATCACCATCCTCATCGGCCCGGAAGGAGATTTCTCTCCCGAAGAAGCGCGCCTGGCCCTGGAGAAAGGGTACATCCCCATCCACCTGGGCGCATCCCGCCTGAGAACCGAGACGGCTGCGGTCACCGCCGTGGAAGCCGTCTATTTACATTATATGGAATAAGCCATGAGAAAGAACATTCCCGCCTATTTCTTTGCCATCGCCTGCCTCCTTAACTGGGCAGGACGCATTTGGGATATTCCCCGCCTGTCATCGGCCGTCAAGCCTACCCTGATGCTGCTCCTGGCCATGTCCGTGCTGGTGTATGCCATCTCCCGCCGGCTAGACAAACGCAAGCTTACGCTCCTCATTTGTGCAGAGCTCTTTGGCTGCGTCGGGGACATCTGCCTTATCAGCAGCAGTTTCCCGCTGTTTGCCAGCGGAATAGGCGCTTTCCTTGTAGGCCACCTGTTCTATATCAGTATCTTCGGCCGTGAATCCTGGAGGGGCATGGGGTGGAAGCCCTGGGCCGCAGGAATTGCGGTGATGCTGGGCCTGGTCTTCGGGCTTGTCAAAGTACTGCGGATCAGCGGTGCCCTGCTGGCGCCCATGGCTGTGTATGGATTTGTTCTCACCATCCTCATGTTCAGCACCTTCTGCGGGCTGGTACGGCTTCCGGAGAAAGGCACCTGGGCCATTCTGTTTTTGGGTTCGGTGCTCTTTACCTTCTCCGACTCCCTCATCGCGGCCGGCACCTTTGATGTCCTGAACTTCCCCCTGCAGGAGTTCACCATCATGTTCACCTACCTGGTTGCCCAGAGCCTTCTGGCCTGGGGCACCGTGCGTCTCGCGAAAGACTAGGTTGCCATTGCATCCGGGTTGCAGGCAGGACAAAGCCCCGCCCGTGGCCTCAATCTCCAAAGTGGCTAAAAAATTTGTCGATTTTTTCTGTTTTAGCCGATTCGGTCAAAAGAATTTTATGTTTTGACCGATAGTATCGGAAAAATAGACATACTATTGTAGTCCGGTTCTCCACGGTGGAGAGCCGGACTAATTTTTAACCATTAAAGCTATGACAAAGTCATTAGGCATTGGCGGGAAAGGGCGCTATGCATTCCTGCTGTTCGACTCCACCATGAAGGTGGTCATCTTTAACCCGGAGAATGAAAAGCTCCTTATCCAGATTCTGGAACTGCTCCTTCCCGGGAAGCACATTTCCGGTATTACATTCATGGACAAAGAGAAACACGGTTTGGTGATTTCTGAAAAAGTGGTTAACTTTGACATGTTGTGTAAAGATGAAGACACCGGCGAAGAGTTCCTGGTAGAGGTGCAGAACGCGGCGCAGGACAGCTTTCAGGACCGTGTTCTGTCGTATGCCACCTACCCCATCCGGGAGCAGATGGGCCGCCGACTCACCCGCATCCGGAACGGAGAAAAGCTGGATCGGATGGACTACAGTTTAAAGCCCATCTATGTGCTCAGCCTTGTGAACTTTGCCCTGAAGCACGAGTCAGAGGACGCCCTGGAGGAGAACTACATCTCCCGTTACGAGCTTCGCAACCGCCACAACGCGGAGCTCATGACCCAGAGCTTGAACTTCGTATTCGTGGAGATGGGCCGAATGAAACTGGGGCCGGAAGACGATGACAAGTGCAACACTGTGCTGGAAAAATTCATCTTTTCACTGAAGCACATGCATGAGTTGGACAAGTGCCCGGATAGCTTTACTGAGCCCCTCTTTAAAGACCTCTACCGCGCAACCGAACTGGCCACCATGCCCATAGAGACAAGAGAATTTTACGATCATAATATGAGAACAGAGTTAGACATCATCGCACAAAAAGAGTATGCCGTAGCTGAAGGGAGAGCTGAAGGCAGAGCACAGGGCCTGGCTGAAGGGAAAGCTGAAGGGAGAGCTGAAGGCAGAGCACAGGGCCTGGCTGAAGGGAAAGCAGAAGGGAAAGCAGAAGATGCCAAGGCTATGCTGAAAGACGGCTTGCCGTTAGAGAAAGTGATGGCGTACACTGGCCTGTCAAAAGAAGAGGTTGAAGCCCTTACGCATTAGTACTCACAAGCTCCGCCGCATATGCGACGGAGCTTTTTCTTTTACAAACCTCTTCTTTGCAACCGGGTTGCACGCCGTAAAGGGTACCTTTGCATTCGGAAAATAACAGAATGCAATATGATACACGAAGATCACAAACATGCGTGCGAGCACTGCGAACATGAGCATCATGAGCACCATCATCATCATGAGCATGAGCACGAGCACGAACATGAGCACCATCACCACCACGGTGAGGAGGAGGAAGAAGGCCGCGGACGCCTTGTAAAGGTCATTGCGGCAGCCGTCCTTCTGGCCATTGCCGTCATCATTGAAAAATACACCTCTTGGGCCACCTGGCAGTATCTGCTGCTGTTCCTGGTGCCTTACCTCGTTGTGGGCTGGGACACCCTCAAAGAAGCCGCCGAGGGTCTCGCCCATGGCGAAGCCCTGAGCGAGGACTTCCTCATGAGCGTGGCTACGCTGGGCGCGCTGGGCATCGGCTTTATGCCCGGTGCCGAGACGCAGTTCCCGGAGGCGGTTTTTGTCATGCTCTTCTTCCAGGTGGGAGAACTCTTCGAGGAGGTGGCCGAGGGCCGGAGCCGAAAATCCATCGCGCATCTGATGGACCTTCGCCCCGACATCGCGCACGTTCAGAGCGGAGATACCTTTAAGGACGTCAAGCCCGAAGAAGTGGAAACCGGTGCCGTCATCCTGGTGAAGCCCGGCGAAAAGGTACCTATGGACGGTGTGGTGCTGGAAGGTCATTCCAGCCTGGACACCGTAGCCCTTACCGGCGAAAGCGTTCCCCGCAGCGTGCATGAAGGAGACGAAATCCTCTCCGGCTGCGTAAACCAGAGCGGTGTGCTCAAGGTGAAGACCACCAAGGCCTTTGGCGATTCCACCGCGGCCAAGATCCTGGATCTGGTGGAGAACGCAGCCGCCAGCAAGTCCCGCAGCGAAAGCTTCATCACTCGTTTTGCGCGGGTCTATACTCCTATTGTAGTGGGCCTGGCCCTGGCTGTTGCTATCATCCCCGGCCTTATCACCGGCGAGTGGGCCACCTGGATCTACCGCGGCCTCATGTTCCTGGTGGTATCCTGCCCCTGCGCCCTCGTTATCAGCGTGCCGCTCACCTTCTTCGGCGGCCTGGGCGGAGCCTCCCGGAAGGGTATCCTCATCAAGGGTTCCAACCTCATGGACCAGCTCTCCAAGCTCCATACCGTAGTCTTTGACAAGACCGGCACCCTCACCGAGGGCGTGTTCGAAGTGACGGCCGTGCATCCGGAGGTCATCGGCGAAACCGAGCTCCTGCACCTGGCCGCCCATGTGGAGCGCCATTCCACGCACCCCATTGCCATGGCTCTCAGGAACGCCTATCCCAATGAGCAGGACGACTGCACGGTAGAAGGCATCGAGGAGACCGCCGGTCACGGCATCATTGCCACGGTGAACGGCAAGAAGGTGGCTGTGGGCAACAGCAAGCTCATGGACAAACTGGGTGCAGCCTGGCATCCCTGCGAGCACAGCGGCACCATTATCCACGTCGCCATCGACGGTGTGTATGCCGGCCACATCGTCATCAGCGACCGCATCAAGGCCGATGCCGCCGAAGGCGTCGCTGCCCTCAAAGCTGCCGGCGTTTCGAAGACCGTCATGCTCACCGGTGACCAGGAAAGCGTTGCCGCAGCGGTAGCATCGGCCCTCAAAGTGGACGAGTTCCACGCCCAGCTGCTGCCGGCCGACAAGGTTTCCGAGGTGGAGAAGCTGCTGCCGCAGGGGACGCTGGCCTTCGTGGGAGACGGCATCAACGACGCGCCGGTGCTCACCCGGGCCGATGTCGGCATCGCCATGGGCGCCCTGGGTTCCGACGCCGCCATCGAAGCCGCCGACGTTGTTCTGATGGACGACAAGCCTTCGAAGGTTGCATCGGCCATCCGCATCGCCCGCCGTACGCTCGCCATTGCCCGGCAGAACATTGTCTTCGCCATTGGTATCAAAGTGCTGGTGCTGGTCCTGGCCACGCTGGGCCTCGCCACCATGTGGATGGCCGTCTTTGCCGATGTAGGCGTCACCGTCCTGGCCGTGCTCAACGCCATGCGGGCCCTGCGGGGCAAGCCGGGTGAAGCGTAAATAGCTAGCTCATAGCCAGATACGAATTGTCGGGTGCACCGCGCGGTG